>CANEUR010000077.1 GCA_947441875.1 Rickettsiales bacterium
AATTATCAAAAATTATCAGCAAACAAAAATAGCTCAAAATATTGCCGTTTTTTTGCAAGAAAAATTATTATCTTTATGAAGATTCGCAAAGTTATAAAAAAAGCCTTTTCTCTTGTAGAAATAGCTGTGGTTTTGGCGGTTATTGGCATTTTGCTAGCATCAGTAATTATTGGCAAAAATTTAGTTGATAAAGCGAAAATAGCTAATGCCCAAGCTCTTACTGTTAATTCGGTGGTGCATAGCCTCGATAAAAATTTGGTTTTTTGGCACGAAACTTCTTTTGGGCAAGAAAGTTATAACAACAATATTTGGCTTGATTATCAGCAAGATAAAACTAAAAGAAGCAACACCGCTAGCTCTCCACCATCACCCCCTACTTTTTTAACAACAGAGCAAGATTCTAAACTAATCAACAACCTTCCAACTATTCGTTTTGCTGCTAACAACTCACTATCGCAACCTGCTTTATCTAATTTAACAAACAGTTTTTTTACAATTTTTGTGATGCATACTGGTGCAAGAGATGCTGGAATTTTTAACGGTTTTAACACTGAACCTAGTCAAACAACTATCGATGGCAATAAGAGATTGTTGGTTTGGAGAGGTATAAATAATGCATCTCTAACTCATATCGGTGGCACATCTGGCTCTATTTCTTATGTTGGCGATATCTACGAAATTATAGTTTTTAACATTCAGCTCACCGATGAATTGCAAAACGAAGTAATTGCTTATTTAAAAGCAAAATATAAATTTAAAACTAATAACTAAAATATGGGTTTTTTGGTTAACTGTCCTGCCAAAATCAATTTATTTTTGCAAATAAACAATAAGCGATCAGATGGTTATCATAATTTGCAATCATTATTTTTACCAATAAACTTGCATGATGTTTTGCATCTAAAAAAAAGCTATAGTTTTAGTTTAAATGTTGTAGGAAAATATCAGCATCAAATTACTACCACAAATATTATTAGTGAAATTTGGCAATATTTTATCAATAATTTTGCAGTTAATAGTAATTTAACCATTACCCTAGAAAAAAATATTCCTGTTGGAGCTGGTCTTGGAGGTGGTTCAAGTAATGGCTCGGCTTTTATTTTGGCTTTAAATCAGTTGTTTTTTTTAAATTTAAGCACTGAAAAACTGTTAGAAATTAGCCTAAAATTCGGCTCTGATTTGCCATTTTTTATCATCGGCAAGCCAGCATTTGTTTTTGGCAGAGGTCAAGAAATTGTGCCACTTACAAAGCCATTACCAAAACTGCCAATTTTACTAATAAATCCACAAATTAATTTATCAACTGCTAAAGTTTTTGCCAATAATATCAATTTTAGCCAACCTCTTGCTCTTGATTATTTACAAAATTTAAGTTTTACTCACTTGCTTGCTTTGGGCAATAATTTACAAGATTCGGCAATAAAATTAGCACCACAAATAGGTGAAGTTTTGTCTTGTTTAAAAAAATTTCAGCCACTCTCTGCGGCTATGTCGGGCAGTGGCAGTAGCTGTTTTGCAGTATTTGATAACCAAACAAACTGCCAAGAGGCTTACAATTTTTTTTGCAATACTTTTACTAATTATCTTATAGCAATCGTTTAATAAACTATGAAAAATAAACTATTTTTACTATTTTTATTTTTACCATTTAATGCATTTGCTAATAATCAAACCACTACTTTGCCAAAAATTATAGTGCAAGAAAATTTATCAATCACTGCCAACAATACCTCGCTTGCTTATCAGAAAGCTATTAAAATTGCTGGTTCGGTAGCAATTATTGATAAAGAAGATTTGCAAAATAAATCTAGCCTTACTGTGCAAGACATGTTTTTGGCAACTCCAGGAGTTTTTGCTCAGAGCAAGCAAGGTCAAGAATCTCGGCTTGCCATCAGGGGTTCTGGTTTATCAAGAAATTTTCATTTAAGAGGTATAAATTTATATCAAGATGGCATTCCTATTAATTTGCCAGATGGTTCAGCCGATTTTCAAAGCCTCGATCCGTTAGCTGTTAATCATATTGAGGTTTATAAAGGAGCAAATGCTTTACATTTAGGCTCGGCTAGTTTGGGCGGTGCTATTAATTTTGTGTCGCCAACTGGCTATACTGCTAACAAGCTTTTGGCAAGACTAGAAGGCGGTAGTTTTGATAGCAAAAGAATCCAAATAAGTAGTGGGCAGGTGCTAGGCAAAGCCGATTACTATACTTCTTTTTCAAAGTTTAACAGCAACGGCTATCGCAAACAAAGCAATCAAACCGATAGCAAAATGTTTAGTAATTTTGGCTATAAATTTAATCAAAACCTTGAAAACCGCACTTATTTTAGCTTGATAAACAGCAAATTAGAGTTAGCAGGAGCATTAACTAGAGTTCAACTCAATAATAATCCAAATGTTGCCAATGCAAGCAATGTTAACAATAGGCAAGAGCGAAATTTTAACGAAATTCGCCTAGCCAACAAAACTTCTTATATTGCCGATAATTTTGCTAGCAATTTTGGTGTGTTTGTAGTGCAAAAAAGGCTAGATCACCCAATTTTTCAGGTAATCGCTCAAGATAGCTTAAACTATGGCTTATTTGCCGACAGCAAAATTAATTACCAGCTTTTTAACAAAAAAAGCGAGTTGTTGTTTGGGTTAAATTTAGGGCAGGGAGTGGTTGATTCACAGCGGTTTGCAAATATTGCTGGAGCTAGAGGTAGCCAAACTATGAAAGGCAACGAAAGAGCTCAAACCGCTTTATTTTTTGCCGAAAATAATTTACAAATTTTACCAAAAACCACACTTAACACTGGTGCCCAAGTTCTTTATCGTAAATTAAATTACCAAGATAAATTTTTAACCGACGGCAATCAAAGCGGTCAAAGAAAATTTTATGGCTTCAGCCCAAAAATAGGAGCAATTTACCAAGCCAAACAAAACATACAAGTTTATGGTAATTTAAGCGCAGCAGTTGAACCGCCAACTTTTAGCGAGGCTCGGCAAACCACTTTACCTGGGTTGGCAAATATATCTTCTCAAAAATCTTACACAGCCGAAATTGGTTTAAGGCAAATCAAAACCGCCAACAGCGAGGTTAGTTTTGATATCACTGCCTATCGCTCTCATATTTATGATGAGCTGATTTTATATACTGTGGCACCAAATGTAACCCAAGCAATCAATGCTAAAAAAACCTTGCACCAAGGCATAGAATTAGCCACCGAAAATTCGTTGGTAAAAAATATTTTTGGCTCCGATAGTTTAAGTTTAAAAAATGCTTATACTTTTAGTGATTTTCGTTTTGTTGATGATGCAATTTACAAAAATAATAAAATACCAGGCAATCCTCGGCATTTTTTGTTTAGTCAATTAATTTATAAACACAAAAATTCGTTGTTTATTTCGCCTAATCTCGAGGCGGTTCCGCAAGGCATTGCTATTGATGCTAAAAACAATCTTAAAAGCAAAAATTATTTCGCTTTTGGCTTAAATGCTGGCTTTGATCTTAATGATAATTTTAGTATTTTTGCTGAAGGTCGAAATTTATTAAACAAAAATTATGCTGGTGCAATTGATGTTTTGTCGCAAGCTACCACCAATAATGCAAATGTTTATCACCCTGCTAGCCCTAGAGCTGTTTATTTTGGCTTAAAGTATAAATTATGAATTTGAGTAATTAAAAAATGCTTTGCTATCTAAAATCAAGATTGTTAAAATAAACGATATTATAAAACTTTTTACATAATTTTTATGTCTAATAAATTTGTTTATTCTTTTGGCGATGGTAAGGCAGAAGGCGATGCTTCAATGAAAAACTTGCTTGGTGGTAAAGGTGCTAATTTAGCAGAAATGTCTAAAATGGGTTTGCCTGTGCCACTTGGCTTTACTATTACTACCGATGTTTGTGCTGCTTTTTATAATAATAATTGTCAATTTCCAGCGACTCTAGAACAACAAGTTGAGTTGGCAATTCAAAATTTACAACAAGCTATTAATGTTAACCAGTTCGAAAACCAATTACAATTTGGTAGCGAAACAAATCCTTTGCTATTTTCAATAAGATCTGGTGCTAGAGCTTCTATGCCTGGCATGATGGATACAATCTTAAATTTAGGCTTAAATGATAAAACCGTTTTGGGTTTGGCTAAAAATAGTAATAATTCTCGGTTTGCCTTTGATTCTTATCGCAGATTTATTCAAATGTATGCTTCGGTGGTGCTAGAAATTGATCATCATAATTTTGAGGCTATTTTGCAAGAAAAAAAAGAAGAACATTCTCTAGTTGCCGATGTTCAGCTCACCGCCGATCATTTGCAAGAAATAGTTCTTCTTTATCAACAAGAGGTTTTGAAGCACACAGGCAAACCTTTTCCACAAGATGTTTATCAGCAACTTTGGGGAGCAATTAAAGCAGTATTTAATTCTTGGATGAATGAAAGAGCTATAGTTTATCGCTCTTTGCATAATATTCCTGCTAGTTGGGGAACTGCGGTTAATGTGCAGGCAATGGTTTTTGGTAATTTAGGTGAAACTTCGGCAACTGGTGTGGTATTTACTCGAAATCCTTCTACTGGTTCTGCCGATTTATATGGCGAATATCTCATTAATGCCCAAGGTGAAGATGTGGTTGCTGGCATACGTACTCCTCAATCTATCACTATTGCTGGCAAAAAAAGTTTAGGTTCAAATTTGCCTGCCATGGAAGAAACCATGCCAACAGTATTTGCCGAGCTTGTAAGTTTATGTTCTGTACTTGAAAAAAGATACCAAGATATGCAAGATATCGAATTTACTATTCAAAACAATAAACTGTGGCTCTTGCAAACTAGAAACGGTAAAAGAACCGCTCAATCTGCGGTTAAAATTGCTTGCGATATGGTTGCTGAAGGCTTGATAAACAAAGAGCAAGCCATATTAAGGCTAGATCCTGCTAGCTTCGATCAGCTCTTGCATCCCACACTCGATCCAAAAGCTAAAATGCAAGCTTTAACCAAAGGCTTGCCTGCTTCACCAGGGGCAGCTTCTGGTATAGTGGTTTTTTCTTCGCAAATGGCCGAAAAAAAAGCCGAAAATGGCGAAAAAGTTATTTTGGTTCGAATCGAAACCAGTCCAGAAGATATTAAAGGTATGCATGTTTCGCAAGGCGTTTTAACTGCTCGAGGTGGCATGACATCTCATGCAGCCGTGGTAGCAAGAGGAATGGGCACTCCTTGTGTTTCAGGGGCAAACAATTTGCATATCGATTACGAAAAAAAGTTATTTACTGTTGGTTCTGTAAAGGTTTGTGAAGGTGAAATAATTACTATTAACGGTTCAAA
>CANEUR010000078.1 GCA_947441875.1 Rickettsiales bacterium
CAAATTGATTTTTAAAATTTTCTTGGCAATATTGTTGTTGCTGTTTAGATAAAGTAAGACCTGTAACCTCAAAACCATAGCTGGTTGCTAAATTATCAAAACCGCCCCAACCACAACCAATTTCTAAAATTGAACCTTTTTGCAACTTATTAATAATGTGATGATATTTATTAATTTGAGCCTGATGCAAATTTTGATTAGGAGATAAAAACAAACCACTAGAATAAGTCATGGTAGAATCAAGCCACAAGCTATAAAAATTATTACCTAAATCGTAATGAAATTGAATATTTTTTTTACTACCTTTTTTAGTGTTTTTGTTAAACCAACATTTTAAATAAAGCCAAAAAGCCTGCAAACGATTTTGATGCAAAAAATCTTCGAGATATTTGCTATTAATAGTAAAAAAAGCTAGTAAATTTGGCAAATTTGGGGTTGCCCACTGATTATTAATGTAGGCTTCGCCAAAGGCAATATCACCACCACTAAAAATAGTAGATAAAACATTTTCATCAAGAATAACTATTTCGCAAATATTATCGGTGCTAGTGCCAAAAATTTTTTTTTCACCATTAGGAAATAAAATTAGCAAAGCACCGTGTTTAACCTGTTGTAAAGCTTCAAAAAGAATATTCATTATTTTAATTTAATTAATTATCAAAAACTTGTCGAAAAATATAATCAACATTTTTTAAGTGGTAGTCAATATTAAACAATGATTGCAACTTTTCTTTACCTAATTTACTAATTATTTCTGGTTCGTTTTCAAGTAAAGACAAAAAACTATCGGCTTCTCTACGCCAGATTTTCATAGCATTTTTTTGAACCAAAGCATACGCCTGCTCTCGAGAAATATTAGCTTCTTCAATTAAAGCAAGTAAAACTCGTTGCGAATAAACTAAACCACCTAAATTATTAAGGTTTTTTTGCATATTTTGCGGATAAACCAATAAATTTTCAACCAAAGAAGTAAGTCGATGCAAAGCAAAATCAAGAGTAATGCAAGAATCAGGTGCAATAAACCTTTCAACCGAAGAATGTGAGATATCGCGCTCGTGCCATAAAGCTACATTTTCAAGAGCCGGAACCACTGCACTGCGTACCATTTTTGCCAAACCAGTAAGATTTTCACTTAATACTGGATTGCGTTTGTGAGGCATAGCAGAACTTCCTTTTTGACCTGGACTAAAAAATTCTTCAACTTCTAAAACTTCGGTGCGTTGTAAATGGCGAATTTCGATAGCAATATTTTCGATGCTGGAAGCAATTACTGCCAAAGTAGCAAAGAAAAAGGCATGGCGATCTCTAGGAATAACTTGGGTAGAAATAGGTTCGGAAAGCAAGCCAAGCTTACTTGCTACAAAATTTTGCACTTCTGGCGAAACATTGGCAAAAGTTCCAACCGCTCCTGAAATAGCACAAGTGGCAATTTCTAGTTGTGCCATTTTGAGACGTTGTAAATTACGTTTAAATTCTGCATAAAAGCGTGCCATTTTCAAGCCAAAAGTGGTGGGTTCGGCATGAATGCCGTGTGATCGACCAACACAAGGAGTGTTTTTATATAAAAAAGCTTGTTTTTTTAAGGCTTGTAATAGTTTTTCAAGTTTAGTAATTAACAAATTGCAAGATTGTTTTAACTGCACAGATAAAGCAGTATCAAGAATATCGGAGCTAGTAAGACCGTAGTGAATAAAACGTGAATTTTCGCCAGTAAGATCGGCTAAATGAGTAAGAAAAGCAATAACATCGTGCTTGGTAACAGATTCTATTTCGTTTATTTTAGCAATATCAAACTTACCGCCAGATTTAACAAAATTTTGCCGAAGCCTACTAGAAGTGCCACTTGGAGCAATGTTTAGTTTTTCTAAACTCTCCACGGCAAGCATTTCGATTTCAAACCAAATTTGATATTTATTTTCTGGTTGCCAAATAGCAAGCATTTCTGGCAACGAATAACGATCAATCATAAGTTAAAAAATAATTAAAAAACATCATTTTAAAATTCTTTTTCGTTAAAAGCAATTATATTTTGTTAGAATGTAAAAATTACTACTATAAAATTGTTTCAATTTAAGATAAATGATAACTTTTTATCAATCAAAAACTGCAAGATAATTGAAAAAACAAAGCATATCTTTAAAATAAAACCTTTACAGTGCCTGTTGTATTAATGCAACAATCCCTTAAAAAAAACTTAAAAAAACTTAAAAAAATTTGCCATAATTAATAAAAATATGCTAAAAAAGCAAAAGCAAATAAATTTTCATAAACCAACTGGTTTTAGCTTGCTTGATGCCTCTATTTTATTGATTATTTTTGCCCTTGTAGCAATTAGTTTTTTGGCAGTAAATAGTTTTGAAAACATCTATAAACAAACCAAAATAGATCATAAAAGAATACAAAACATCAAAAGTAAAATCGAGGCAATCAAACTAAAAAACAGTGTCGGTTGTATTAATAATTGTCGATACACTGCCCTACCATGTCCAGCTAAAGGTGGCAACGGAATGGCTATAGCAAGAGAAGTATCAGATAATACTTGCCCAGGCATATCAACTAAACAAATAGGATCAGAATTTTACTACTATGGCGAAATACCCTATGTTACATTAGGAATTGCCAAAGAAGATGCTCTAAATCGCTACGGCAATTATTATGGTTATACGATTCCTACTTTAGGCACCAAAAATTTTGCACCAGATGGTTATGCCAACTACAAAATTTTTGATACTGGCGATAAACAAATTGATAGTAATTTTGATTTTGCTGCCACTAATCAATTTAGCGATCTCAGCACATCATCAGAAACATCTTCAGAATTATGCACTATTAACGAAAATAAATTTTATGAAGGCGAATTACATACAAATAGCAGAATATATAGCACAACACCAAGTAGCGATTCACTTACTTTACTTTATATTTGCCAAGACAATGTTCAAACAAAGTATGTTGCCAGCCTAACTAATCAAACCTCCACAAAATCTCTAGACACCACTATAAATTGTTTTTCTGGAGGATCTGATTTTAACATAAATGCTAAATGCCAAAAAGCTTGCCTGATAAATCATAAAGGCTTAAGAGCAACTGATAACAACTTTTGCAATAGCTTAAATTCTTCAGAATGTTCAGTAAATTGCAATGTATTAGATGCCGATAATCAATATTATAATGGAGAGATCGAGCAAAAAAATTGTCAAGGAAATACTGATACATATGACACAACAACCTTTAATTGCGGATGTGCCGTTTCTAATGAAAACAGAGCTAACGACGATTCTAAATATTTTAATTCTACAAGCAGAACCTGTTTAGGTAAAATGTGTAAAATTTCCGCCACAAATATTGCTAATATTTTATATAATGGTACTCAAGTTTCTGATGAAAATCAATCAAATGCAACTTTAGTAAGTTATAATAAACCAGCTAGCAAAGGTTTATTAACTTGTGCTAATGGCTATAATGACGATCTTATAAATCTTAGTTATTTATGCGATACACATAATGCTACAATAACTATAAACGGCTCTTGCGTTGCCAATAAATGCAAAGTGCCACTAGCAAGTGCCACACAAAATGCAACAACAGTTTCAGAAGTAAGTCATACTCAAGCTATTTACTGTTTGCAAGGCTACACCTCAAATGGAGCAAGCCTCACTGCTAATTGTCCACACAACGATTCTGCACAAGTAGCCATAACTGGCTCAATATCTGGTGGTAGTTGCTCTAGAATAAAATGCACCAACCCAGCAACTACTGGCTATACAGTAACTGGCTTAACTAATTTTGATTATACCAATATAGCAACCACAATAACTGGCTTGACTTGTGCCTCTGGTTATGATGGAACAGCAACATATACTTGCACTACACATAATTCGGCAGCGGTTTTTGCGGGTTGCAACCGTATTACTTGCCAAATTTCTGGTAATTCAGAAAATGTTCTCAACAATTTTGGTAGTTATGTTTATATACCAGGTTCTAAAGGTTTAAATTACAAAATGTATACACAAGCACCCTGGCTTAATCAACCAAGTCGCAACATTAGCGATCTTACCGAACTCGTTTCTGGCACTGGTGATTTGGTAGCTCATGATTGGGGTAATTCTCCTCAGATGAGTTTATTTGGTATATCAATAAAGAATCGTATTATTGTTAATATTACTGGTTATTATAAAGCAACCAGAACTGGATCTTATTCTTTTAGATTTTCTACTTATAATGGCATTTTTATTAATGTCAATAATAAAAATATAATAAATCGCTGGCAGACTACTACAAACAAAGACGATTTAAGTTCTTCTATTGCTATTAATTTAAATAGTGGAGATATAGTTCCTTTGGATATATGGTGGTATAACAATGGTGCTGCAGCTGCTATGTATTTTTATACAAGTGTCAATCAATCATATTGGGAATTAATATCAATTAACAATTTACTTACGGCAAGCACAATGCCCGCCAATTCTTTTTTTGATTTTGTTTCCTCACAAACAATTTCCAGCTCTTTATCTTGCAATACAGCTTCTGGCTATACTTCTACTGGTTCAAACATTGCTTATAGTTGCCCAACTCGAAATAACTTAACCATACAAGGTTGCGGTCCTGCTTATTACAACGATATTGGTTTATGGCTTGAAGCCAAAGATAATACTTATAATTCTTTTGGTAGTAATTTAAGCAACATCACTACATGGAAAGATTTAAGCAAACATAAAATAAGTTTTACAGCTTCAAATCCTGTTTCACAAAGTGCTAGCGCCATTAACAGTAAACCAGCTTTAAATTTAGATGGTAGTCAAAATTTTTCTAACAACAACATTACAAAAGATCAAATTATTAGCAACAATACCAATTCTACTATATTTATTGTGCAGAAATCAGAAAATGCTAGCCAAAATTCTAGCTTACTGTGGCAAGATGGCGCAACTAAACTAATGCAGATATCAACCGATTCTACCGATAACAATAAATTTAAATTCGATTTTAACTCTACGTTTTACAAATCAAGTAACCAATCATATAATACAGATCCAGCTTTAATTTCGATAGTAAAATCAGGTAGTGGCACATTAGCCTATAAAAATGCAATTCAAATTATTAACAGTAATGCATTGGCAAGCATTTCAAATAACTCTGGAACTCTTACCATTGCCAATAATTTTGTTGGCAAATTAGGTGAAATAATTATTTATAATCGATCACTCAACACAACAGAAAGAGTTCAGGTGCAAGATTATTTAGCCACTAAATGGGGATTTTCTCCAAAAGTATGTATACTAATCAATGGAATTACAGG
>CANEUR010000079.1 GCA_947441875.1 Rickettsiales bacterium
GTTGGTGTGTTCTTTAATTTTTCGATAAAATCTTTTTCTGCTTGATTTGGAATATGTTCTTGTGGTTGATGTAGTTGTTGTGGCATAAATATGATTTTTAATAAAAAATGTATTGTAAGAAAAACTGCAAATATTAATCAATAATAATTTTTTGTTTTTTCTTAAAAAAATATCGTTATCACCAGCAAGTTTTGCTCAATTTATTTTCAAATCTCTAAAAATATCTGTTGCCTTTTGAGGTTGTGGCTGGTAAAATAAATACTTACTGTTGCATTTGTGAAAATAAATTGTTAGCAGTTTTTTTACATCACATAAAATCAACTAAATTTTAAAATACCATGACCAGCCTCGATCGTAAAAAAGCCCTAGAAGTGGCTTTATCACAAATAGATAAACAATTTGGCAAAGGTTCTGCCATGAAATATGGTGATCGCCCCTCACTTGATATTGAAGTTATTCCTACTGGTTCGCTAAGCCTTGATTTGGCCTTGGGAGTTGGCGGTTATCCTCGTGGCAGAATTATCGAAATTTATGGTCCAGAAAGCTCTGGCAAAACAACCCTCACTTTACATGCTATTGCCGAAGCTCAAAAAATGGGCTTAACTTGTGCTTTTGTTGATGCCGAACATGCTTTTGACCCTACTTATGCAAAAAATCTCAAAATAAACCTCGACGATCTCATTATTTCTCAGCCCGATAACGGCGAGGCGGCTCTTGAAATTACCGATACTTTAGTTCGATCTGGTGCTATCGATTTAATCATCATCGATTCTGTGGCGGCTCTTGTGCCACAAGTTGAGCTTGAAGGCGGTATGGCAGATAATCAAATGGGTTTGCAAGCTCGTTTAATGAGCAAGGCTCTACGAAAGCTTACTTCTACTGTGTCTAAAAGCAATTCTACGGTTATTTTTATTAACCAAATTCGTATGAAAATTGGGGTAATGTTTGGCAACCCCGAAACCACTACAGGCGGTAATGCTTTAAAATTTTATGCTTCGGTAAGGCTCGATATTCGCAGAGGCAATGCCATCAAAGAACAAGAAGAAATTTTAGGCAATGAAACCAAAGTAAAAGTAGTCAAAAACAAAGTCGCCCCTCCTTTTAAAACCGCAGAGTTCGAAATTATTTATGGCGAAGGTGTTTCAAGAATGGGCGAAGTTATCGATATTGCCACCAAGCTTGAAATTATCGAAAAATCTGGCTCTTGGTATGCTTTTAAAGGCACTAAAATAGGGCAGGGCAAAGAAAATGTTAAAAACTACCTCAAAGAAAATCCTGCAATTTCCCTTGAAATAGAAGAGTTGGTAAGGGTTAAAAACTCTTTACCATCGCTAAAAAAATCAGAAGATTCCAAAGAAAAGAAATCTAAAACCGCTACTTCTTAAAAGAAAAAATAGCTAACAAGGGGCAAAAACCCCTTGTTTAGTTTTATTTTTTTATTTAATTTTATAAGATGACTAAAGAATTAAAGTTAACAATAACCATAGATAATCGACAATATATTGAGTTATTTGAATTTGTTAATGCAATGTCGGCTTTAAATAATCAATATTATAGTTTTTTAAATGCAAAAAATAATAAAAAAAATAGGCAAGATCAAAAACTTTTGATTAAAAAAATATCTCATGGTAGTGTAATAATCGATTTAATAGAAAAAGCCACTCCGCTATTGCCTGCTATATACCCAACAATTTTTGAATTTACAAACTATGTTTGCACAACCATAGATTATTTAATAGAAGAAAATAAAGACAAACCTTATAAATACACTATTTTTGATTTTAAAAATTTTAAAAGCCTACTCGAATTAACAGCAAATTGCTCTGGCAATAAAATTAATTTTAACATTATTTTTGGCAAACAAATTATCAATAAAACTTACGATCATAAAGATGCTTCTACTGCTCAAAACCGCATAGATCGAGAAATTAAAAATCTACAAGAGGTTGGCGATGGCTGTATTAAAGAAAATGTAGAACTAAATCTTTATCAGGCAAGAAATAGTAATTTTTCTAATTCTAATGTAGGAAATTTGGGAGTTATAAAAGAAATATCAACCAAACCAAAAGTGTTGTCTTTTGCTAATTATAAAGTAAAATATGCCATCACAAAACAAGAAGATAACCCATTTAACTTTACTTATAATGTAGATATCGAAGTTATTTTAAAAGACGAAACCTATGGCTATTTAGATGATAAAAACATTAAAGAATACCATATTTTAAAATATCACGGCCCTATAAATAACGAAGATTTATTTGATAACAATACTTAAAACAATGTCAAAAAAATTACACATCAAAACTTACGGTTGTCAAATGAATGTTTACGATTCTGATCGTATGCAAGATTTAATGCTAGCTTGTGGCTATCAACTTACCGATACTCCGCAAGATGCCGATATGGTTATCATCAACACTTGCCATATACGCGAAAAGGCTTCCGAAAAGCTGTTTTCCGATCTCGGCAGGCTTCGGCCATTTAAGCAACAAAAACAACAGCAAGGCTCTCAAATGATTGTAGCGGTAGCAGGTTGTGTGGCACAAGCCGAAGGCGAAGAAATTTTTAAACGATCGCAAGTTGTTGATATTGTGGTGGGGCCAGAGAGCTACCAAACTCTGCCCGATTTGGTTGGTAAAGTACAGAGAGAAAAAAAGAAACAACTAAACCTAGATTTTGCACCAAATCAAAAATTTGATTCTCTCACTTTACTTTCTCAAAAAACCAATCAAACAAGTGCTTTTATAAGTGTGCAAGAAGGTTGCGACAAATTTTGCACTTTTTGTGTGGTACCTTACACTCGAGGTGCTGAATATTCACGATCGGTAAATCAAGTTCTTGATGAGGTAAAAAAGTTGGTTGAGGGCGGTAGCCAAGAAATTTATTTGTTAGGGCAAAATGTTAATGCCTATCACGGCTTAAACCCCGATGGCAGTTCTTGTTCATTGGCTTCTTTGATACATCAAATATCTGAAATAAACGGTGTGCAACGAATTCGCTACACTACTTCGCACCCCAAAGATATGGCAGACGATCTTATAAATGCCCACGGTAGCATTGCCAAACTGATGCCGTTTTTACATTTGCCAGTGCAGTCTGGCTCAAATGCAGTATTAAAAACGATGAATCGCAAACATACTCGGCAAGATTATTTCAAAATTATTGACAAACTCAAAAAAGCTTGCCCAACAATTGGGCTTTCTTCTGATTTTATTGTAGGTTTTCCTGGTGAAACAGAAGAAGATTTTTTACAAACACTCGATTTAGTGAAACAAGTTAAATTTACTCAATGTTATTCGTTTAAATATTCAAAAAGGCCAGGCACCCCAGCTTGTGATTTGCAAAATCAAGTGCCAGAAGAGTTAAAAGAAGAAAGATTGCAAATTTTACAAACCTTGTTAAACGAACAACAGCTCGAATTTAACCAGCAATTCCAAGATAAAACTGTGAATGTTTTATTCGAAAAAACCGCTCCTAAATCGCAAAAGCAACAGCCTAACACCCAAATTTGGGGCAAAAGCGAATGGCTTCAATCGGTGGTAGTTGAGCTTGAAAACCAGCAACAGCCCGAGAGTTATTTTAATAAAATCTTGCCAGTAAAAATAATTAAAGCACGCCCAAGTAGCTTAATTGGCAAGTTGTTGTAGTTTTTTATTAATCTATGAAAAAAATAATCAGTTTATTTTCTGGTGCTGGCGGCATGGATTTAGGCTTTAAAAAAGCTGGCTTTAATATTGTTTATGCTAATGAATATGATAAAACAATTTGGCAAACATTTTCTTATAACTTTCCATCTGTAAAACTAGATAAACACGATCTTAGAAATATTGATAGCCAAGAAATTCCAAATTGCATTGGTGTTATTGGTGGTCCGCCTTGCCAAAGCTGGAGCGAAGCAGGGTCGTTAAGAGGCATAAACGATGCAAGAGGTAAATTATTTTTTGAATATATCAGAATTATTAAAGATAAAAAACCATTGTTTTTTGTGGCAGAAAATGTTGCTGGCATATTGCATAGCAGGCATAAAGAGGCTTTTAATTCTATCATTAATAGCTTTAATGAACTTGGTTATCAGGTGCAATATCAGCTTTTAAATGCCAAAAATTATTGTGTGCCACAAGATAGACATAGAGTTTTTATTGTTGGCTTTTTAAACAATAATAATTTTGTTTTTCCAGAACCAAATGGCAAATTTTTAACTCTACAAGATGCAATTTTTGATTTAAAAAACACGGTTCAGCCCTATCACAATAATAATCAAAACGAATTTAACCACGAATATTATACCGCAGGTTTTTCTACTATTTTTATGTCTAGAAACAGAGTAAGAAGTTGGCACGAGCCATCTTTTACCATTCAAGCTGGCGGAAGGCATGCACCGCTTCATCCGCAAGCTCCAAAAATGCAATTTGTTGAGCAAAATAAAAGAATTTTTGCAAAAGGAAGTGAAAACTTATATCGCCGATTATCGGTTCGCGAATGCGCCAGAATACAAACCTTTCCAGATGATTTTAAATTTATTTACCAAAATATTTTAGATGGCTATAAAATGGTTGGAAATGCCGTTCCTGTTAATCTGGCCTATGGAATTGCAAAACAAATCGCTAAATATTTATGAAAACCAATACACTAAAAGCAATAGTAAATATTATTAAAAATAACATAAACGATTTAGAAGAATACAAAAGCTTGAATTATAAAATCAGAATTAACAATAAAGGTGAAGCACTAGAAAATCTAATAAAAAATTCTTTATGCAATTCTTATAATTCTAATGATATTGAAAAAATAAACTTATAAAATGAATATTTTTCTTACTTAGGAAATCAAAATAATCCGCCAGATTTAATTATTAAAAATGGTGATGCATTCGAAATTAAAAAAATAGAAAGTAATGAAGGAAATATACAATTAAACAGCTCTTTCCCTAAAAATAAACTTTATAGAAATAGCAAAATGCTTACTATTGCTTGTCAAAATTGCGAAGAAAATTGGTTAGAAAAAGATATTTGTTATGTAATAGGTTGTGTTAATAAAAAATTACAAAGTATTTGGTTTGTTTATGGTGATTGTTATTGTGCCAATTCAGAAGTTTATTCTAAAATAAAAAATCAAATTACAAAAAGCATAGAAGAAATTGAAATTGATTTAACTTAAACCAATGAAATTGCCAAAGTTAAAAAAGTAGATCCTCTTGGTATAACAGATTTAATAGTTCGAGGAATGTGGGGAATTCAGCACCCAAGTAAAGTTTTTTCTTATATAACTACTAAAAA
>CANEUR010000080.1 GCA_947441875.1 Rickettsiales bacterium
TAACTGCCACAATAATTGGAACATTAGCAGCTTTTGCATGATTTATTGCCTCAACTGTTTGTTCTTTCACCCCATCATCGGCCGCCACCACCAAAACCACAATATCGGTAATATTCGCCCCTCTTGATCGCATTTCACTAAAAGCTTCATGACCTGGGGTATCAAGAAAAGTGATGTATTTACCGCTTTCAGTTTTGATTCTGGAAGCACCAATATGTTGAGTGATACCACCGTGTTCTTTAGCAACAACATTAGTTTGTCTTAAAGCATCAAGCAAAGAGGTTTTACCATGATCAACATGCCCCATAATAGTTACCACAGGGGCTCTGGCTTGTAAATTATATTGACTAACATCTTCTTGTAAAGAGTTTTCAACATCAGATTGGGCAACTCTTTTGCTAACATGCCCAAATTCACCTATAATTATTTCGGCTGTATCTGCATCGATAGCTTGATTACTAGTAACCACCATACCCATGGTAAATAATTTTTTTACCACATCGCCTGTTTTTTCAGACATTCTAGCTGATAAATCAGAAACTGTGATAAGCTCTGGTAAAATAACTTCTCGAATCACCTTCTTGTATTCTTTATTATCGATAGAGTGATCTGTTTTTTTTAATTTAAACTTTTTTCTACGAAAACCAAAAGAATCTTCTTCATCATCTTCTTGATTACTCACAAAATAAGTGAGTTTTCGTTGATTAAATTTCTCGTTTTTAAGATTATTTTTTTTAATAGCATCGTTGGTTTCTGCTGGCTTAGGAATATTTTCTGTGCTTTTTTTAATTTTCTTTTTTAAAGATTCTGCTTTTTCTACTAAAGTAACTTGCTGTTCTTTTTGTTTCTGATCGATAACTTTTTGCCTATCTTCTTTTTGTTGATTTGATTGTTGTAAGCTTTGTTTAATTTTATTACGAACATCAAAAGCATCTATTTGAAAATCATCTAAATTATGCTTATAAAAATCATTTATTAAATTATTTTGTTGGTGATTTTTTTGAACTTCTGGTTGTTTTGATGATAAATCTTGCGAAATATTTGTTTGAATATGGTGATCTGTGGTAGTTTTTTGTTCTTGATTACCTTGCTTCATGTTGTTTGAATCAAGAGAAATTGATAGTGGATTTTTTGGAGAATCTGGTAAAATATTTGGTTGTATATTTTGTTTTGGGGCAGAATTATCAATTTCTGGCTCTGTTTTGCTAGATTCTAGCTTATTTAAAGATTGCTTTATAATGCTCTTTTTGATAATTTCGTGAGTTGTTAATTGTTCTTCTTCTAAAATATCGTTTTGTTGATTTTTAGCAAATGCTAAAAATTTTGCCTCTATTTCTTTATTAGAATTATTAACCACATCTTGCGATTCTTTTTTTCTACCCTTAATAGTTACTTGCACAGAATTTTTATGAACAGTATTTTTATTGGCAATTGGTATATTAGCAGGACTATTTTTTAAAGTAAGTCGAAGACGAGTATTATTGTTTTTGTTGTTATCTGTCATGTGTTAAAAAATAAAAAATAGTAAATGCAATAGCCAAATTAGAATAATTGTCATAAAGGGACTGTTGCATAAAACGATAATTGTAACATCAAAAAAATATCTTGCAAGAATTTTAAAAAATTGCCATAATTAAGAAAAATTGAGATATTATACCAATTCCCATCTTTAAATAATCAAATAACAAAATAGTTTTAATTTTAGTTTTAAAACCGATGTTTTATCTAGATAAATCAAGGTTTTAAACTAATATGAAGTTATTTTGATTATTTAAAGATGGGAATTGGTATTATTACTTTTGGTTAGTTTCAGTTTGTTTTCTTCTTAACAGATTTTTTTTTAAAGCTGTTGCCAGTTGATTTTTTTGTTGCTGTTTAGAAGATTTGGTTTTGTTATTAAAATTAGTTTTTGGCTTTTGGTTATTCATTTTTTAAAGAGAATTGTTTATGATATAAATTAGCATAAAAACCATTTTTTGTTAATAAATCATAATGATTACCCTCTTCAACTGCTCTGCCTTCGGAAATTACAATAATTTTATCGCAGTGCATAATTGTTGATAAACGATGAGCAATAATGACAGATGTTTTACCTTTCATTAATGTTTCCAAGGCATCTTTGATAAGTTTTTCTGAGATAGGATCAAGCGAAGATGTAGCCTCATCGAGCAATAAAATAGGAGCATTATATAAAATTGCCCTAGCAATGGCAATACGCTGTCTTTGCCCACCTGATAATCTAACACCATTTTGCCCAACTTTAGTATGATATTTTTCAGGCAGAGCAGAGATGAATTCATCGGCTTCTGCTAATTTGGCAGCATTAACAATTTGTTCTTCGGTAGCAGAAGTTTTGCCGTAACGAATATTTTCAAGCACAGTATCATCAAACAACATCACTTCTTGATTTACTACCGCCATATTTGAACGCAGTGAAGATAAAGTAAGATCGGCAATATTATGGCCATCGAGAGTTATTTTGCCAAGTTGCGGATCATAAAACCTTAATAACAAGTTCATAATTGTTGATTTACCACCGCCAGAATGCCCAACTAAAGCAACAGACTGCCCAGATTTAATGCTAAAATTTAAGTTATTGATAGTTTGTTGATTATTTTGATAAGAAAAATTAACATTGCAAAACTCAATATTACCTAGAGCATTTGGTAATTCAATAGCATTAGTTTTATTGATGATTTTTGGTTTTTCATCGATTGTTTGATAAAAGCGTGTAGCAGAAGCTAAACCAAGTTGAATACCGCTATTCATACCAGAAATAGATTTTAAAGGGCGATAAGCCATCATCATGGCAGTAAAGAACGAAAAAAATGCCCCCGGGGTAGTTTGCCCATTGATTACTTGCATACCGCCATACCAAATAACGGCCGCCACTCCAAAACCAGCTAAACTTTCGACAAAAGGAGAAGAAATAAGAGAAAGCCGAGTAATTTTTTTACTCATTTTAAAAATAGATTCGATAATTTTTGACATTCGAGTAATTTCAAATTCTTCGCAGTGGTAAGATTTTACAAGCTTTGAATATTGTAAAGTATCGCTCATTTGTGAGTTAAATTTACCTGACATTTCTTGATTTCTAAAAGATAAATTACGCAATTTTCGACCAATTTTATAAATAGGATAAGCTGCCAAAGGAAAACCAATAAAAGCCACCAAAGAAAGCTCGATACTTTGCTGAAACATCACAAAAATTAAAGCACTCAAAGTAAAAAATTGCTTCACAAAACCATTAACACAAGAGTTAATTAAACCAACAATACCGTTAATTTCATTAATAATGCTAGCAATCATATCGCCAGAAGATTTACTATGAAGTTTAGAAATATCAGAAGTAATGAAATGCCGATATAGCTTTATTCTGGCTTCGGCGGTAATTTTAAGAGAAATAGTACTAGTGATAAGTAGCTGAAAATAAGTAGCAAAACCCTTAACAAAAGTAACTAACAAAATTAAAATAGGAATAACAATTAGAGCCTTTTCTTTTTGACTTTTATGAGCCAAACTATTTTTAATAGAAAAACTCTCTGGTAGCCAATCAGAAAAATTAATTTTACCACCACCAATACCAAAAACCTCATCTAGAGCTGGTTGCACCAACCAAGCATGTAAAGATGTGGTAAAAGCAATAACTAGCATTAACAAAATACCAAGTAAAAAACCTTTATAATGTGGCAAAACAAACTCAACAAAAACCCTTTTTACCAAATAGCTAGTGCCACTGTAGTTAATATTAGAAGTGTGGTTTTTTGTTTTTATTAGTGGCATTAATAAACAGATGATTTTTTATTTAGGCAATATTTTAAAATCTTTGTTTTAATTTACAACTGATTTTATGTAATTTTTTAAAAATGATAACATTTCCATCAGGCTTTTTTGTTTTGTAGGTATAAATTATATAAATCGGGGCGGTTTTTTTTAGTAATACTTTCGGCTTGTTGCTGTTGCCACTCCTTTATTTTTTGATGATGCCCCGAAAGCAAAACTTCTGGCACTGCCATATTTTGCCAAATGGCTGGCTTGGTATATTGCGGGTATTCTAGCAAATATTTATAATTATCGTGAGTTTGATTGTTGCCAAAACTTTCTTCGAGTAAAGATTGGCTTTTGCCTAAAACTTGTGGCAAGCAACGCAAAATAGCATCAATAAACACATAGCAAGCCATTTCGCCACCAGAAAGCACATAATCGCCAATTGAAACCTCTTCAAAATTTAACACATCAAGCACTCGCTGATCGACCCCCTCATATCGACCACATAAAACAGCAATATCACTTTCGCAAGCAAGCTGATAAGCCATTTCTTGGCAAAAAACTTTGCCTTTAGGAGAAAGATAAATTAATTTAGTTTTTGGCTTAATATTTTGTAAAACCGCACTATAAATAACATCGGGCTTAATAAGCATTCCGCTACCTCCGCCATATACAGTATCATCAACAGTTTTACGAAAATCGGTGGCATATTGCCGAATATCGATTGCCTGCAAAGACCACAACTTTTTTGCCAAGGCAGAGCCTGTGACAGAAACACCAAGAGGCCCCGGGAAAAGCTCTGGAAAAAGGGTAAAAACTTGTAGTTTAAGCATTAAAAAATATAAAAAGGTTATTTTGATTATGTTGCAAGCACAATTTCACTTATTTTATTTGTAATTTCAATGGTTTTTAAGCTGGTTGTAATAATAGATTGCAAAAGTTCAATGATATAAGCAGGATTATTTTTAGTATAAATTGCAAAATCATTAGCATCGTTTTTAATTTGACTATCGGCATTAATGCTAACACATTGCCTATCAACAACCCACTCAATTGCCGACTTGCCATTAACTTCATAATCAAAAGCTTGCAACGGAATATTTTTTAAAGTGATTTTTTGATTATAAATTATGGTTGTTTTGTCGGTTTCTTTGCCATTTTTGGCAAATTTCATTTTTTCTACTCTTAAATCTTGGCTTGAAATTTGGCTTAAACTGTTAATTTCTTTACCTAAATATTCAATTGTAAGTGGATATTTTTCTTGAGTTTCATAGTTTAAGTGAATATCGGCGAGTTTTCTTCCGCTAGTTGAAAAATGTAAAAAATCGCTAAAATTTTTTACGGCGGGAATTCTTGGCAATTCTTTACTTAAATTATCGCCATATTTTTCACGATAATCTTTTGAATGCAAAAGCCCATAAATGTAATAAAATAAATCTTCTTTGGTGA
>CANEUR010000081.1 GCA_947441875.1 Rickettsiales bacterium
CAAGCTAAAACTATATAAAGATGTAGCCGATAATGAAAAATGGGGTGAAGCAGAAATTTTACAACGTGCAAAATTGTTGGCAGAAGAAGCCTTGCAAATCTGGAAATATCCAGCAAAACAAACTATTGAAATCTATTTTAATAATGAAGAACAAGATGATCGCTACGATCTATCAAGTGAAGATGGTTTTACAGGGAAAAAACCAACAGCAATATTTTTTGAAAATGGAGAATATAAAATAACAACCTGGAAAGATTTGTTAAAAAAAGTATGTTGGTTTTTTGATAGCCTATCGCCCACAGAATTTAATATGGTGATGCAAGATTTACCACTTATTTTTGCAAATGAAAATAATAAAAACAATTTAAGAGAGCCTCAAGATTTTGCGACCAATAAATATGTTGAAACTAACTACTCAGCACAAAAGATATTACAAACTTGCCAAATTATTTGTAAAAAAATGAAGCATGATCCAGAAAAAATAGAATTTATTGCTGTTTTAACAAAAAATCGAGGGTAAGAAATATACTACAAATAATAAGAAGATAAAATTTTTCGCTCGTAATCTAAAAATTTTTTGAGAAAAAAACTAGTGAGTTGTAGGCCTTGCTGTAGATGTATTTTTTCTATCAAATGTTGTTTAAATTGTGTATGATTTAATAAAAAACTAGGTAAAGAAAGTAGTTTATGAGCAAAATCTTTACCTGCTTCATAACACACTGCTCCACCAGATTTTGGTGAAACAAAAACTAAATTAGTGGTGCTGTGAGTGGCTACACACCTAGATAAATCAAGACCATATCCCATTCTTTCTAAAATTTTTAATTCTATTTTAATATAATTGGCAAGAGCATTATTAGCATCTGCACTCACTAATTGATTAGCAAAAACAATAACTTCTTCAAATAGTTGATGAAAAATAATATTTTCGGTAAGGCTATGATTTAATAAATGCAACAAAGATTGTATGAGATTAAATTTTAATCTATCTAATAAAAAATTTAAACAATAACTCTTCACTAATTCACTATATAACAAGCTGGCTAAATTTTTTTCTGGTTGTTTATAATAAAAATCGGCAGTGATTAGATTGCCAATTTGATAAATATTTTTTTGAGTTTTGCTGTTTATATTTTTAACAAAACCACTTCTTAAACCATTATAATGAGTAAAAACTTTAATAATTGCCGAATCTTCAGCATAAGGATGAATGTTTAAAATAAGAGCAGAATCATTAAATTTCACAGTGTTGAGAAATAATTTTGCTAAGAAAAAAACTATTATTTAAATGTGGAGCATGTCCGCAATTTGGCATTTTATAAAAATAAAAATCACTTATTCTCTCTTGAAAATATTTTGCCTGAGCAATATTAATAATAGCATCATTTTCGCCATGAAAATAAATAGTGGTAGGAATATTGCTAAAATCAAGCTGAAAGCACGAAAAATTATATAATTCACCTAACCACATTAGCCAATTTTTTTGATTTTCAGTAGAAATATGTAGGTTTTTTAACATTTCTTTACTGTTGCTATCGTTTAAAGAGCTTAAAACAGAAAATTGTTGTAGTGTTTGCAGTGGAGATATGGCAAAATTTTGATAAAAATTTTTGGCAGTTTCAATTGACATGCCAGCAGAAATATTATCATCTTTAACCATTTGAAATGGTGGAGCCAATAATACTAAAAATTTAGGTTGTAAAATTTTACTAGCAATTAACCGCAAGGCAATTTGCCCACCTAAACTCCAGCCAACAATAATTTCAGGATAATTATTTGAAAAATTAGTATTGTCTAAAAATTGTTGGTAAGAACTAAAAGCCGAATAATTAAAAGAAAAGAGATGACAATTTTTTTGTTGAAATAAAAACTCTAAACCTTGATAATATTGAGCCCAACCACTAAAACAAAAAATGTTTTTTGACATTTTTATGTAAGGCAAAAATTATTATTGATGTTAAAAATCAAAATCACCGAATTTGTCTTTGAATTTGGAAACCTGAGCATCTTTATTGTTGACAACTTGAGTAGATTTATCTTGCCAAGCAGGATGATTTTTTGGATCAAGATCGAGAGTAAGTGTTTGATCTTCTTTACCCCAAGTGGTTAAAATTTCAAAACAACTACCATCGGTGTTTATAACTTTTATTTTATGTTGTTTTGGTTTAATGCCTTCTAGTGGGGCTTTTTTAGTTTTAGTTGTAGTGACGACCTTTGTAGCCTTTTTTGAAAGTTGATTAGACATAAAAAAAATAGTTTTGTTGACTAAAAAAATATTCTTTACAAAAGAATATACCATTACTATTATTTTAGCATTTTATCAAATATTTGTCAATAGCTATTTTTGTTTGCAATATTTTTTCTAAAAATTTTGCATTTGCCGATTATCAAAATCGCCAAATATGGTAAATTCGGCATCAAAAAATAACTCTACCGAACCAACTGGTCCATTTCGCTGTTTGGCAATAATTACCTCTGCTTTATGAACTATTTGTTGCATTTTATGTTTCCATTCTTCCAATTTAGCAACTTGCTCTTCGTTTGGCTTTTCTCTTTTGAGGTAATAACTTTGTCTGTAAATAAAGGCAACCACATCGGCATCTTGTTCAATTGAGCCAGATTCTCTTAAATCAGAAAGTTGTGGTTTTTTATCTTCTCGTTGCTCAACTGCCCTTGAAAGCTGTGATAAAGCAATTACAGGAATATTAAATTCTTTGGCAATAGCTTTTAAGCCTTGTGTTATTTCTGAAACCTCTTGCACCCTGCCCTGATCGGCTTTGGTAAAACTGCCTTTAATTAATTGCAAATAATCAACCACTAATAAAGATAAATTATGTTTTCTTATCATTTTTCTCACTCTATTTCGAATTGCCACAATACTTAAAGCAGGAGTTTCATCGATAAAAAAAGGTAGGTTAGAAATTTCACCAGATCTAGTAGCGACAGCCTCCCATTCGATTTGGTTTAGTTGCCCGTTGCGAAATTTTTGCGAGTTGATACTGCATTCCATAGAAAGAATTCTAGTAGAGAGTTGCTCGGCAGACATTTCTAGAGAAAAAAACCCCACCGCTTTTTGATTTTGCTTATCTTCTACAACAGGGTTTAACCACTTGCAAGCATTGATAGCAATATTAATGCCAAGAGCGGTTTTGCCCATAGAAGGCCTGCCTGCTAAAATAACTAAATCGGATTGTTGTAGACCTCCCAAAATTGCGTCAAGATCAACAAAACCAGTAGAAATACCACTAATATGGCTATCTCGCTGCTTGGCTAATTGCGCTTTACTTATGGTTTCTTTTAAAGAATTACCGATACTAGAAAAATCTTGTTTTTTTGCCTGACCGTGAATAGATAGATCAAACAATTTAGCTTCAGCCTGTTCAATTTGCTGTTCTGCTGAAATTTTATAACCCGATTTGTAGGCTTGATTGACAATATCTTCGCCAATAGTTACTAATTTTCTTTTGCTTGCTAAATCAAAAATTAATTTACCGTAATCAAGCAAATCAATAACACCGCTAGCTGCAGAAAATAAAGTGTTAAAATATTGCATACCGCCATTGGCTTTTATTTGCTCATCTTGACTAAAAAAAGATTTTAAAGTTATTTCGTTGGCAACAATACCGCTTTTTTGAATAGTATCAAGAATATAAGCATAAATTTTTTGGTGAATTGGCTCATAAAAATGCTCTGACAATAAAAACTCATTAACACGATTTAAATATTCGTTATTTAATAAAACACCACCCAATAAAGCTTGCTCTGCATTTAAATTGTAGAGCTGTTTTGTAATATTTTCGGCAATATTTTTAGTATTATCTTGAAGCATTTTAATGATTGTTTAACTCATAAACATGCCACCATTAACCTGCAAATTATGCCCTGTAATATAAGAAGCTTCTTTGCTAGCTAAAAAAACTACAGCATTAGCAATTTCGCAAGCATCACCCATTCTGCCAACTGGAATTTTGGTTAAGATGACCTGCTTTTGAACTTCGGTTAAAACATCGGTCATGGGGCTAGTAATAAAACCTGGCGAAATGCAATTTATAGTAATTTCGCGACTTGCCACTTCGCTTGCTAAAGATTTGGTAAGCCCAATCATACCAGCTTTAGAAGCCACATAATTTGCCTGACCAGGATTACCTGTGCTTGCTACAACCGATGCAATATTTATTATTCGCCCGTATTTTCGTTTGAGCATTTTTTTAATAGCATTACGATTTAGCACAAAAGTAGAGCGAAGATTAGTATCGATCACTTGTTGAAAATCTTCGGTTTTCATGCGTAAAATTAAGTTATCTTTAGTGATGCCAGCATTGCAAACCAAAATATCAATTGGTGAAACTTCTTCGGCTTTATCAAATAAATTTTCAACCTCAGTTAAATTAGCTAAATTACAAGGAATGCAAGTAATTTTATGATAATTTTCTTTGGCAATTTCTTTAGCAAGATCTTGTAATTTTTCTAACTTTGTGCCAGAAATGATAATGTTGGCACCTTGTTGATATAAAGTTTTGGCAATAGCAGAGCCTATTCCACCAGTTGAGCCAGTGATAAGTGCGGTTTTGTTGTGAAGCTTAAACATATTTTAATGAGTTAATTATTATTGATTTTAATGATATAATCTTTTTTGAGAATTTCTTGTTTTTTATAACCTTTTTCTTCGCTTGGTTTTGTGGTTGGGTTTTGATTTGGCAATGGTTGAGGCTGTTGTTGTTCTGGTGCATTATTTTTAGCATTATTATTTTCTAAGATTTGTTGTAATTTTTGCAATTTCTCTTGATATTCTTTTGGTGCATTATTAGGATCTGGAGAATCTTGCAACTCTTGTTGAAATTCATCTATGTTATAATTATTTTGTATTAAATTTAACATCGGAGCCACTTCTTTAGCTTTTTCTGATAAACTACCACCATAATTATTGTAAATTGAACCTATAAAACCATAAACCAATGGTTGTAAAAACTCTCCAGAATATTGAATAATACCGCCAGTTTTTGCCGAAGAAATTATAGCAGGCACTTTTTTACTGTTAATTTTATTACCAATAATAATTTGATTAACTGTGAGATAAGTAGCATAAAGAAAACCAAAAATAAGTAAAGTTTTAAAAGCTCCAAAAATTACTCCTAAAAAATTATTTAAAGCAGGAGGAAAAGAAGAGGTAATTTCTTTTGCCAAGCCA
>CANEUR010000082.1 GCA_947441875.1 Rickettsiales bacterium
ATTTTTGTTGTTGTGTCATAATTAAACAATAAATTAGTGAGTTTTAAAAACCTAAAACAAGATTGACTATTTTTAAAAAAATAAAATCAACAAACAAAATAAATAAAGAACAAACACCGATAATTACAGCAATAATAGTGGTGGTTATTTTGGTTTCTTGCCAATTAGGAAAAGATAGTTTTTTTGCTTCGGCAAGAGTATTTTTATAAAATTTTATCACAATTTTTAATTTTTTACTTTGTTAGGTATTTGACAAGGAAATTATTAATTTTTTTCAGGAAATTTATTTTGAAAATGGCAGGAGCGAGAGGAATCGAACCCCCAACCAACGGTTTTGGAGACCGCTACTCTACCAATTGAGCTACACTCCTAAACAAATTTATGATGCAATAGTTTTTGTAAAAATACTATTTTCAAAAATAAACACAAAATATATAGCATTTTCAATAAATGTAATTATTTAGTTGAAGTGCGATAAATCAATAAAATCAGGCAAAAAAAATTTGTAAGAAAAATAATAAAATAGATAATTAAAATTTGCAATAAAAATTTTCAATTAAATCGATAATTTTTTGTTGAGCATCTTTTTTGCTGGTATCAACCTGATTAATATTTGCTCGAAAATTAGCCGAATCGGTGAGGCCAGAGCTATACCAACCAAGATGTTTTTTTGCCAAAGCCAAGCCAGTATCGCGGCCATAATGATTTAGCATATCTTGCAAATGCTTTAAAACTATGTTTTTTTGTTTATCTATGCTAGGAGTTGCTGATATTTCTAGATTATGCAAAGCTTGATCAATTTGATTAATTAACCAAGGTTTGCCATAACAACCTCTGCCAATCATTATGCCATCGGCACCAGAAAGAGCAAGAGCTTGTTTAGCATTTTCGGCGGTTTTAATATCGCCGTTGGCAATTACTGGTATTTTTACTGCTTGTTTTACCAAGCTGATTGCCTGCCAATTGGCAACACCATTATACATTTGGCATCTGGTTCGACCGTGAACAGTAAGCATTTGAATACCAACGTCTTCGGCTTTTTTTGCTAAAGATGGCGAATTAAGATTTTCTTTGTTCCAGCCTAAGCGCATTTTCATGGTAACGGGAATAGAAACCGCTTTAACCACTGCTTGCATTATTTGTGTTGCTAATTCTTCGTCTTTCATTAAGGCGCTACCTGCAAAACTATTGACTACTTTTTTTACTGGACAACCAAAATTAATATCGATGATATCTGCCCCAAGATCTTGGTTAAGCTTTGCTGCTTCTGCCATTACTTGTGGATCGCAACCTGCAAGCTGAACCGACATAGGAAACAAGCCATCTTGTTTTTGGCATTTTTTTAGTGATTCTTTAGTTTGTAAAATCATTGCTTTGGAAGCGATCATTTCGGATATCACTAAACTTGCTCCAAAGCTTTTTACCAATGTGCGAAAGGGTAAATCGGTTACTCCTGACATTGGTGCTAATAAAACTTTTCCTTGTAATTGAATGTTAGATATTTGTATCATCGGTAATAAATTTTTCGATATGATGATTAATAACAGAAGATTTTGGTTGCATAACTGAATAGCGATTGACCTCGTTTACTATTGCCACTAAATTAGCAAATAAATCGCTTTCGGCACTGCCAGTGGCAATTTTAGCTACCAAGAGTATATTTTCGGGCAGTGAAGCGATATCAAGATTTTTAATGGCTCCATTTCTTGAAAAATAAAAAAGATTATTAAGTATTTTGATTAGAACATTAAAATAACTAATTTCTGATTCATGTAAATTATAACCCTCGGTTAGTTCTGCTGCTGTTAAGAGGGTAATATTGCCTTTGGTTATTTCTTGTTCTTCAAAGCGATAGATGTGAAAAAATAACTCTTCTATTAAGGCTTCTGTTTGTTGACTAATTGCTTGTAAAGCCTCTTGTTTTTTGGCAAGATTGATTAATTCAATTGGCCAATCTAGGTATTTAGTGCTGGTTTTTGTTGAGGGCTGTTCTAAATAGTTTGTCATTGATTTTATAATTAATTAAATCAAGTTAAGAATGTGGCATAAATTAAAAAGTAGAATTTTCTAGTTCTAAACATTTTTTATCAAGATTATTTTTATCTTGCAATAATTTATTATCAACAAATTTATGACAAGATAACACATATTTTTTACGAATTTGCGATAATTCGTAGCGATTATATAAAAAATCGTTGTTGTTAAAGTTGTTTTCTTCTTCTTGTTGTTGCTCTTGCTCTTGTTCTAGTTTCTTTTTTTCTTGCTTACTTATGAAATCAAGCTCATCTAAACCCATTGATTCAAAATTAAATTTATAAACTAAATCGGATTTATAATTTTTTTCTTTGATATGATCGATAACTTTCTCAGAGATTAGTAAATTATTGCCAAACCTCATATTTGCCTGTTGTTGACAAACTAATTTAGCATCTCTTTCTTTTAAAGTAATGTTTCTTAAATTTTCTTGATAACAAGCTCTTGCTTGTTTTTGATATTCGATGCATTTTTTTAATTCGAGGCTATATAAAGCATAAGCTTGGCATTTTGGATATTCTTGAGTAATTTTTTGTTTATTTTCACTGGCGATTTTGATTCTTTTGCTAAAAACATAGTTTAAATCATAGTTTTTATATTGATATGGCAGATAATTATTGTTGCCATAAGGGGGTTCGTTGAGGTAATTATCAATTAAAGATTGCCTACATTGTAGATATAAATCGATTTTATTTTTATCTTCTGTTTCGCTTTCATAACCCATATTTTGACATTGCCTATGATGTGCTTCATCGAGTTTTGCCACTTCTCTTTCAAGTAGGCTTGGTTGTTTATTAGCTAATTTTTCGCTGATTTTGTTTAGTAAGTCAATGATTTTTTCGTTGTGCTGTTGTTGCTTAGAATTTATTGGATTGTTTAATAGCTTATCTTTTGACAAAGCAAGCCTACATTGCCAATATTGTTGATTTTCTAGATTGGCAGCGCTGTTAAAATTAATTTTTAAATCAAGGCAAGATTGATGATCTTGATTTTCTATTTTTGCTAAATAGCGATTGTTGCTAACTATAAAACTTGGTTTTGCCATGCAAGAAAAAAGCACTAAAAAACAACAAAAAAGCCTTTGACAATAAAAATTTTTTTTAGTGATTCTCTTCATATTTTAATTATTTTTTTGGTAATTGCTACTTGACATCAAAGTAGTAAAGATAGTATAATTTTGTCAAAATTGTAATATTTTTCAAAATAATAATCAAATAAATTATGGCAAAAATAATTGCTTTGTTTAATCATAAAGGTGGAGTAAGCAAAACAACCACAACTTTTAATTTAGGTTGGAGCTTGGCAGAGCTTGGGTTAAAAGTTTTGCTTGTTGATGCCGATCCTCAATGCAATTTAACAGCTTATTGTTTGGGCTTAGATAGTCAACAAGATCTTGATTTATTTTATCAACAAAAAGCCAACGACAACATCTACGATGCTATTAAAAATGTTTTTGGAGCAAGTGATAATCAATCATTTAGAGCGGTAAAGCCAACCGAAACCCTGCATAAAAATTTAAAATTAGCGGCCGGAAATATTGCCATCACCGAAATGGATATATTTTGTGCAATGGGTATGGTTTCTGATAATCGATATCAGGCTTCTAATATGAAATATGTAGGTTTATTTAATGAAATGCTCAGAAAAACCGCTAGAGAAAATTATTTTGATGTGGTGCTAGTAGATATGAGTCCTAGCTTTGGTGCTTTTAATAGGGCAATTTTAATGGGTAGTGATTATTTTATAGTGCCAACTTACCCAGATTTTTTTTGCTATCAGTCTATCGAATACTTGGCTAGTCAGTTACCTATTTGGTCTGATGATTTTAAGCAATTTAGAGTTCCTACCGTTCCTAACTACTTACCGCTAGAAAATCCAAAAATGCTCGGAGTTATTTTGCAAAAATATAGACCTTATAAAAACCAAAACCAAGATAAAGTGCGCGAAGCTCAAAACTGGATCGATAAAATTCAAAAAGCTTCAAAAGATATTTTAGCAGATTCTTTGCAAAAATATAATATGGTTATTGCCGAAAGCCAATTTCGAGAGGTAATTGAAAATAATAAACCTTATAATCTTATTGAAATTCCAGATTTTAACTCGTTAATTCTTATTTCTCAACAACATAGCAAGCCAGTTTTTGAGTTAAGTGTAGCAGAAATTAATCAGCAAGGTCAAGTTTTAACAAATCAACAAGCAAAACAACAAGAATTCAAAGAAAAATTCACCGAATTAGCAATAAGAGTTAAAAAACTTGCTAAATTACCAGAAAAAAAATAAAACAATTTTAACTTGTTTTTTTTATGTTTTTATTAGTTGGTTTAGGTAACTTTGGCAATAAATATACTTTTACTCGGCATAATTATGGCTTTTTAGTGCTCGATAAAATTATTCAACAATATAATTTACAACCTAATAATATAAAATTTAAAGCAGATTTTTTTAGTGGTAATATTTTAACACATAAAATTATTGCCATCAAACCCCAAACTTATATGAATTTATCGGGAGAGTCGGTTTTGGCAACTGCTAATTTTTATAAGATAAAACCAGAAAATGTTTTGGTGATGCACGATGATCTCGATTTACTTTTAGGAAAAATAAAATATAAAAATGGCGGTGGCAGTGCAGGGCATAATGGTTTAAAATCTATCGATCAACTATTTGCTAATAATTATTTTCGACTACGTTTAGGCATAGGAAAACCGCAACAGCAAGATGTTGCTAGCTTTGTGTTAAGTAATTTTAACTCACAAGAATTACTTTTGGTAAATGTGTTGGCTCAAAAAATTGCTGTAAATATTGGTTATTTGCTTAATAATCAGCAAGATAAATTTTTTAATGCTTTATAGTTTATAAATGTTTATAGCTATTATTTTATTATTATTATAAAATATTTCATAATAAAGTTTGTAAAATAAAAAATTAATTGATAAGATATGTTTTTTAAAAAAATATCTTTAACTTAATAATATTAATTATGAGAAACATTATAAATATTACAGGAGAATCTTCTTCTGGTTCCCTGTACATCCTATATTTTACATTGCTGTTGGTTGCATGTTCTTACATCGATGCTTTGAGTTGTACCCTATAATAGAAAATGAAAGACAACAAATAAGACAAC
>CANEUR010000083.1 GCA_947441875.1 Rickettsiales bacterium
ATTCTTGGTTCAGGTCCTAATCGTATTGGTCAGGGCATTGAGTTTGATTATACTTGTGTGCATGCTTCTTTTGCTTACAAAGAAGAGGGTATTGAGGCGATTATGATAAATTGTAATCCAGAAACTGTTTCTACCGATTATGATACTTCAAGTAGGTTATATTTTGAGCCTATTACTGCCGAAGATGTTTTAGAAATAATTAAAAAAGAAGCCAGCAACGGCGAGTTACTTGGAGTAAATGTGCAGTTTGGCGGGCAAACCCCATTAAGTTTGGCAAAATTTTTACAAGATAATCAAGTGCCAATTATCGGCACTTCTCCTGATATGATCGATCTTGCCGAAGATCGTAAGCGTTTTCAATTATTGTTGCAAGAATTACACTTATTGCAACCGCAAAATTACATTGCTTACTCGCAAGCAGAAGTTTTAGAACAGGTGAAGCAAATTGGTTTCCCTATTGTAGTAAGGCCTTCTTATGTTTTGGGTGGTAAGGGTATGGCTATTATTGATAACTCAGATTCTTTAGAGCAGTATTTAAAAGATTGTCAAGATGTTTTTGCCACAGGCCCTTTGCTACTTGACCAATTCTTAAATAATGCCATCGAAATTGATGTTGATGCTTTATCAGATGGTGAAACTGTTTTTGTAGCAGGCATTATGCAACACATCGAAGAAGCTGGTATTCACTCTGGTGATTCGGCTTGTTCATTGCCTCCATATTCGCTTTCAGAACAAAACATTAGCCAAATCAAGCAGGCAACAGCTAAATTAGCTTTAGCATTACAGGTTAAAGGTTTAATGAATGTGCAGTTTGCTATTAAAAACGATAATTTATATGTGCTTGAGGTAAATCCTAGAGCCTCTCGAACCGTTCCTTTTGTAGCAAAAGCAACAGGTATTGCTATTGCTAAAATTGCCTCTCTTATTATGATTGGTAAAAAACTTGCCGATTTTAACTTACAAGAGCCAAAACTTAAATATTTTGCAGTAAAAGAAGTGGTTTTGCCTTTTGCCAGATTTAACGACACCGACACTTTACTTGGCCCTGAAATGAAATCTACTGGTGAAGTTATGGGTATCGATAAAACTTTTGCCTTAGCTTTTGCCAAAGCTCAAGTAGCTGCAGGAGTAAAATTACCAACGAGTGGTTTGGCTTTTTTATCGGTAAAAAATACTGATAAACCATATTTAACAAGCATTGCAAAGCAATTAATTAAAATCGGTTTTAACATAGTTGCCACCAAAGGAACTGCCAAGTTTTTAGCCGAACAAAATATTGCTGTAACTATTGTTAATAAAATTACCGAAGATAAGCCTCATGTAGTTGATATGATAGATAAAAAAGAAATTGATCTTATTATTAACACTACCGAAGGAGTGCAATCTGCCAAAGATAGTTTTTCTATTAGAAGAACCGCTCTAATTCGTGGTATCACTTACAGCACAACCATTGCTGGAGCAAAAGCTTTAGTTGAGTCAATTGATGCTTATAAACAAAATGGTTGCGAGTTTGATGTTTATGCTTTGCAAGATCAAAACTAAAAAATTATGCAACATTTTTCTAAAATTTTAATCGCTACTAATAATCATGGTAAGTTTAGCGAAATATCAGATTTGCTAAATTATATTAAAATCACTCCTCTTGCCACATTTGATTTTAATAACTTAACCGAGCCAGAAGAAACAGCCCAAACTTTTGCTGAAAATGCCTTGATAAAAGCCAAATATTATGGCGATGCAACCAATCATATTTCTTTGGCAGATGATTCTGGCTTATGTATACCTGTCTTGCAAAATCAACCCGGAGTTCACTCGGCAAGATTTACCATTGATAACTCTGGTAAAAAAAATTTTCCCTGGGCATTTAATAAAATACAGCAACAACTACTCGATATTGGCTTTGATTCTATTAATAATTTAGCTCCTGCTTATTTTATTTGTAATTTGTGTTTATATAATCCGCTTACTTGTGAAGCTTTTAATTTTGAGGGCAGGGTTGATGGTAAAATTGTTTTGCCAAGAGGTGAAAATGGTTTTGGTTATGATCCTATTTTTTTAAGAAACGGCGATAATTTAACTTTTGGTGAGCTTTCTGCTGTGCAAAAACACAGCATTTCACACAGAGCTTTGGCTTTTTTAAAGTTGGTAGATTTTTTAAAACTTTCAAAATAATTTATGGCAATATTGTTTCATAAGTAGTTTTATTAATTGGAAATGTTGCATGATGAAACATTTCTATTATGAGATATGATTGGTATTATTTAAAACTCCAGAGATGGTTTTTTCGAGTAATAAATTTGGTAATAAGAAAGAATCATGACCATTTTCACTATCTATTACCACCAAGCTTACTTTAATACCAATGCTTGCCATAGCTTGAGTGAGTTTTTTAGATTCTGTTGGCGGAAAAAGCCAATCATCAGAAAAAGTAATTAAACAGACTTTACCATTGTTATTTTTGGCAAAACCATCGAAGGCTAAACTTAAATTATTTTGATGGTCATTTGCTAAATCAAAATAATCAACCGCTTTAGTGATATATAAATAAGAGTTAGGATCAAATCTTTCAACAAATCGTTTTCCTTGATGATGTAAATAACTTTCTACTTCAAAATCTTTGTTAAAGCTAAAAGATTTATGCTGGTTTTTCAAATCTCGACCAAACTTTTTTTGTAAAGCACTTTGTGATAAATAAGTGATGTGAGCAGTCATTCGAGCCACCGCCAAACCCTTGCTAGGAAATTTTTTTTCTAATAAATAATTACCGCAACACCAATTTTCATCGGCCATAATGGCTTGTCTACCCACTTCGTGAAAGGCGATGTTTTGTGGAGAATGATGATAAGAAGTTGCTATTGGAATGGCAATATCTACTTCATTTGGAAATAAATTAAGCCAAGATAAAACCTGCATACCGCCAGTTGAGCCACCAATAACCGCATAAAGCTTACTAATGCCAAAAGATTTTATCAATAAATTTTGAGCCCGAACCATATCGGCAATAGTGACCATCGGAAAATCGAGTGCATAAGGCATTTTTGTAGATTCGTTAAACTCTTTTGGCCCAAAAGAACCCATGCATCCACCTAAAATATTGCTACAAATTACAAAAAATTTATCGGTGTCAATTGGTTTATTTGGTCCAACCATCAATTGCCACCAACCATCTTTGCCTGTAACAGGATTTTTGCTTGCCAAATATTGATCGCCAGTAAGGGCATGACAAACTAAAACGGCATTGCTTTTATTGTTATTAAGCTCGCCATAAGTTTGATATGCCAAAGGAAAGTTGCTAATTTCTAGACCAGAATCAATTTTTAAAGGTTTTTCTGTGCCTAGTGTAGCTATTTTCCCTATTTCGTATTTTGTAAAATTTACTCCAAAATTTGCAATAACTTTCATTGATTTATTAAAATAATTTACTTAAAATTAGTTTAATATTTTAAACATTTTAATTAATAAAGCAAATGACTAATTCTCTTAATAAGCTAAAAGAATTTCGTATACAAATAGATGCCCTAGATCGCCAGGTAATAAGTTTACTTAAACAAAGAATGAATATTATCAAGCAAGTTGCTGAATATAAAAAAACCCAAAATGAGGTTTTTTATATCAAATCAAGCAGAGAAGCCGATATGTTAAAAAAGTTAATTGCCGATAATAACAGTAATTTTTCGTCTGCTTCAATTGTGGCAATTTGGCGAAAAATCATCACCAATGCCAATATGGAAGAGCAGGCTATCAAATTAGTGGTGCATAATCCAAAAAACAACCCAGAAATTGAATACATTTTACGCGATTATTATAATAACGAAATAGAAATACATCATTTTGATAGCATTAATAGCGTTATTTCTGAATTACAAAAAGATCAAACAAAGATTGGTGTTTTTTCTTTACCAAATCAAAACAGTATTAAAAGCAACGAAGATTGGTGGATCAATCTATCTAATAACCAAACTAATCTAAAAGTTTTTGCTAGCTTGCCCTTTATCAGATTTAAAAATAATAATGTAGGTTTAAAAACTAATTATCAATTAGTGGCAGTTGCTCAAAAACAACCAGAGCAATCGAATCAAGATATCACTTTGCTTGTATGTGAAATAAAAAAAGATTATTCTTTATTGCAAATACAAGGTTTATTTGAAAAAAATCAATTACAAGCTAATATTTTAAAAGTTAATCAATCGCCACATTTTGGTGGAATGCAATTAATTTTAATGCAATTACAAGGTTTTTTCCTAGAAAGCGATCAAGTTTTGCAAAATATGCAAAATGATTTTTTGAAGCCATACATCAAAATAATCGGTCATTACCCAACCGCCATAGATATATAATACCAATTACCATCTGTAAATAATCAAATAATAAAATAGTTTTAGTTTTAAAACCAACATTTTATCTAGATAAATCAAGGTTTTAAACTAAAAAGCTTCGTTAAAAATATAAAAATCATCAAGCAAAGGCTCTGGATTTTTTGCACAGAAATTAAAATAATCGAGGTTGCTTTTCAATGTATTCATAATACAAAAAGTTGATAAATTTATAAACAAATTCAAAAGAAATTCGTTTGCGGTTGTTGTCGCGGAAATTGGTTAAAAAGAAAGAGTGGTATTTTTTTCGATATGCCGTTAAATGCTCGTTAAAAAGGCTAATTAACTGCAGTTGCTTGTTGATTTCTATTGGTTGATGAAAAATCAAGTGAGCCAAGTTTCGAGAGCTTTCTTTGCCTATTAGTGCCGATATTTCGGCACTTCTAATATCTTGCAGACAAATTTTTTTGCCGTTTTTGGTGTCGATGGCATTTAGTAAAATAATGTTTTGCTCTAAAATTTGCTTGCACTTATCGCTCACTTTGGCGATTTCGGTGGTTTTAAAATCTTGGGTGGCAATTTTTATTGGTAAACCGCCACTTTCAAGGTGTTTTTTGGTGATTCTTGATATTGCCAAACTGTTTTTAACATTGGCGATTTTTTCAAAAATATCGCCACCAAATTGCCAGCCGTCTTGTTGTTTTAAAACAATTTCAAG
>CANEUR010000084.1 GCA_947441875.1 Rickettsiales bacterium
ATGTTTAGTAGAAGGAGCGATTTTTGTTTTTTTCATAGTTTAGAAAAATTTAAGATAAATAGCAATAGAAAGTGTAAGAATAGTTAAGAAAAGAGCTAAAAAAATTACTAAATAACCAGTATTTTTAGCAGTTTTTAATTTAAAACCCTTGCCAATATCCCAAAATAAATGACGAATACCGTTGCAAAAATGATAGTATAAACAGAAAGAAGCAGAAATAATAGCTCCACAAAATACAACATAAATTAACTTAGTAAAAAAACAATCGCAATTAATAGCAACACTTTGTTGGTTAGTATTATAAGTATAATAAAAAACACCCCAAGCGATGATAATTAAGGCAATATATAAAGCAACCCCAGTAATACGATGCATGATAGAGGTAATAGAAGAGATGTTCCAACGATAAATTTGTAGATGTGGAGATGTTGGTTTAGGCTTGTTTAGTTGCATTGAAAAAATAATGATAGTTTTGATAAAAAATATTTTATCAACAAATTTTAACAACAATTTTTTTTTTAGCAACTAAAAAAATACAAAAAAGGCAATCTTGCTTCTTTTTTTGAAAAAATATTATTTTTTGTAAAAAATTGTTGTTAATTATTATCTATAAAACTATAATAATAATATCTTATAGAATTCTTATGCAATTATTCTTAAAACATTTTAAAAAAATCATTATTATAAAAAAAGCTTTATTTTGTATTTTAATAGGTAATGTAAATAATACAAGAAATAGATTATGAAAGTGCAAAATCTATTTCTACCTTAAATAACATTAATAGTATTCTAAATTACAATATTGGGGTTTCTTATTATAATTACAAATATTGGGGTTTCTTATTATTTTTAAATCTGTTACAAGTTAAAATTGTACAACAAATATTCAAAAATCTATACAAAAATTCACCACAAACCATGCACAATCTTTCTTTCCTAGAAGATATCATTATTTTACTTTTGGCATCTTTGGTAATAGTGGTTATTTTTAAAGAACTGAAACTTAGCCCTGCTTTAGGATATTTAGTTGCTGGCACAGCAATTGGTCCTTTTGGTTTAGGTATTGTTTCAAGTATTTCCACCACCAAAGCTGTAGCAGAACTCGGTATTGTTTTTATGCTATTTGCCATAGGTTTAGAACTTACTTTGGCAAAATTATCTAGCATGAAAAAATATGTGTTAGGTTTTGGTGGTTTGCAGGTTTTAACCACATCTTTAGCAATTTTTGCCATTTGTCATTTTTTGTTAAGAATAAACATGAGTGCTTCAATTGTTATTGGGGTTGCCTTAGCAATGTCTTCTACAGCTATTGTATTGCAAATAATTCAAGAAAAAGCCGAACAAAACAGTAAAATAGGTAAATTAGCTTTTTCGGTGTTATTAATGCAAGATTTAGCAGTAATACCAATTTTAGTTTTATTGCCAATTTTAGCTAAAAAAAGTAGCAACTTAATACCAGATTTATCTATGGCATTTGTCAAGGCTATTGTTGCCATGATTATTATTTTTGCTTTTGGTAGATTATACTTAAGACCAATTTATCGCTTAATTGCCAAATCTCACAACGATGTGCTTTTTTTAAGCCTCACTTTATTAATTATTTTAGGTTCTGCCTATATTAGCCAAAGATTCAATATGTCTTCGGCTTTAGGTGCTTTTATTGCTGGTTTAATGGTTGCAGAAACCGAATATCGCTATCGAGTGGAAGAAGAAATTTTATCATTAAAATCTTTGTTATTAGGTTTATTTTTTATGAGTATCGGTATGTCTTTTGATTACGATTTTTTAATTAAAAGCTGGTTCTATATTGCTATTGCCTCATTATCTTTAATTTTCTTAAAAACTACCATCATTGTTTTGTTATCAAAAATTTTCAAATTACCCTTAGCAGTTGGCATAAAAACTGGATTACTATTATCGCAGGGTGGTGAATTTGCTTTTGTAGTATTTTTAATCGCTGTACAACAAAAATTTCTAAGCAATGATTTATCAGAATTTTTAATGACCACAACCACTTTTACTATGGCTCTAACCCCTCTTTTATACACTATCGGAAGCAAAATCAGAACAAGCATCAATACTAAGCAACTTTTACAAGATAATAAATTAAAAAACGAAATTGGCGATATTTCAAAACATATTATTATCATTGGTTTTTCAAAAATAACAAGAATCATCACCCATATTTTAGATAAAAAAAAGATCAACTATTTAATTTTAGAACATAATCATTCTATTGTTAAAAAAGAAAAAGAAAATGGCTATAAAATTTATTATGGTGATGCTTTAAATATTGATATCTTAAATCATATTGCAATTAAACAATGTGAAGCGGTAGTTATAGGAACAGAAGATGAAATCGCTTGTTTTAAAATTAGTCGTTTTTTAAATCAACATTTTCCAAATATTAATGTAATAACCAAAGCCGAATCTTTTAATAAATCAGAAAGACTCAAAAAATTAGGAGCAAATTATGTGGTCATCAAAAACCTTGAAACAGCTCTACAAATGAGTAATTTAGCTCTTATTTCTGCTGGGGTAAATACTCATGAAAGTCAAGAAGAGATTAGTTTTTTTCGAAATGCTTTTAGTGAAGAAATAAAATTTTAACAAATTTTAGCTCGATTATTTTTAAATTTTTTAAACCAATATGCTATTTTGCAATCAAATAAAATATTTTCAAAAACTACTGCCACAAAATATTTTAGCAATGCTTTGTGGATGCCTACTTACCTTATCTTTCGCTCCTTTTGATTTTTGGCCAGCAACATTTGTGGCAATTGGCTTTGTTTTTTCTCTGCTAAAAAACATCATCAATAAAAAACAAGCTTTTTGGCTGGGTTTTTGCTTTGCTTTTGCCTTTTTTTTAAGCAGTATTTACTGGATTTCCGCCTCTCTTTTAGTTGATGCTAAAAATTTTGCATGGTTAATACCTTTTGCCATCACCCTCATACCAGCTTTACTTGCTACTTATTATGGCTTGCTTTTTATGCTGTTTGTTTTATTAAAACAAAAAATTAACTTAAATATTTGGCAACAAGCTCTAATTTTTAGCTTATTATGGCTAATTGCCGAAATAGCCAGATCTACTTTTTTTAGTGGTTTTTCTTGGAATTTACTTGGCTATGTAAGTTTATCAATGCCTTATATTGCCCAAACTGCCGACATTTGGGGAGTCTATGGGCTCAGTTTTTGTTTATGTTTTTGCAGTATTTTTAGTATTACATGTTTTAATCAACACAAACAAAAAGAATACTGGCAATATTTTGTTTTTGCTACCTTTATTATGATTTTTTGCTTATTATATGGTTTTTTTCGTCTTAATTACATCAAAACAACCACTAACAAAACTTGGCAAATTAGATTAGTTCAAGCAAATATACCGCAATCTACCAAGTGGGAAGAAACTGATAAACTAAAAAATCTTAATCATCATATACAGCTAAGCCAAAATAACAGCCATCTTGATGCCATTATCTGGCCCGAAACCGCCATTCCTTTTGCCGTCTCTAATTTAAACACACATCAACTACAACAATCTTTACAATCGGCAATACCAAAGAACGGATCGTTAATTTCTGGCCTAATTTATATTGATTACCAAAATTCCGATCTGCAAATTTTTAACAGTGCAATTCACTTAAACAATCAAAAATCTGAATTTTATCACAAACATCATTTGGTGCCGTTTGGCGAATATGTTCCGTTGCAAAAATATTTTCATTTTTTATTTTTAAGTGAAGAATTAAAAAAAATCACAGAAGATGCTATAAATTTTTCGCAAGGCACTGGTCCACAAACCTTATTTGCCAATAATTTTAGCTTCTCACCATTAATTTGCTATGAAGTTATTTTTAGCACAAAAATTATTGATAAAAAAACTCCACCAGATATTTTAATAAATCTTACCAATGATGGTTGGTTTGGCAAAACTATCGGTCCATACCAACATTTAGCACATGCCCAAATGAGAGCTATCGAATATCGTAAACCGCTTTTAAGAGTTGCTGGCACTGGTATTTCAGCCTATATAAATGAATATGGTAAAGTTGTTAATCATATACCGTTACAAGAAACAAAATTTTTAGATGTAGAGGTGCATAAGAGTCAACTCAATAGCTTTTATACAAAACTTTTATTTTAATAGAAATTACGGTATCTTAAATTTTATTTTTATATTCTCATTTCCAAATAGTCAATTTAGCTCTTCTTCTACCCTCACTTTCGGTGATGGTTATTTATACCAAGTCCCATCTTTAAATATATGAATTGCTATTAATTTAGCTTGATCGGTATGATTTTAGCAAGTTTTGGCTATATTTCACCCCAACAAGGAGTTATTTTGCAACAGGTTATTGATGTTGTGGCAATATCAAATATGCTTCATTTAATTTTTCGCAATTCTTTAGAAAAATAAAAAATTTATAAAAAACTATTGACATTTAAAAAATAAATTAATATAGTAGAATATAATTTATTATTATATTAATATTAAATTTCAAAATTTATATGAGAGCAATACGTGGGTTTATAACAACAACTTATTTTGAGAAAAAATCAAAAGAAGAGAAAGAAGAGAAAGAAGTAGTTTTAGCAGCAGTAAAACGAAATGGTTTGGCTTTGCGACATGCTAATGCAACAATGAAAGCAGATAAAGAAGTAGTTTTAGCAGCAGTAACACAAAATGGTGAGGCTTTGCAATATGCTGATAAAAAAATGAAAGCAGATAAAGAAGTAGTTTTAGCAGCAGTAAAACAAAATTATAAGGCTGTTTTCTATGCTGCTGCAACAATGACAGCAGTTAAAGCAGTAGTTTTAGCAGCAGTAACACAAGATGGTGAGTATTTGCAATATGCTGATG
>CANEUR010000085.1 GCA_947441875.1 Rickettsiales bacterium
TACTGGCATCGGAATTCCTTCAGATAAAGTAAACAATCTATTTCAACCATTTACACAGCTTGATATGTCGAGCTCTAAAAAATATACTGGCACAGGGTTGGGTTTATCTATCTGTAAAGAACTAATAGAATTAATGAATGGCGAAATATCGGTGATAAAAAATCAAGACTGCGGATCGGAATTTTTCTTTAATATACCGCTAATTAAAGATGATAAATTAGAAAGTAGTTTTGAGCAAATTTCTATTGAAAAAATTATAGATAAAAAAATTCTTATTATCGATATAAGTGATATTTCTTTTAAATATTTACAAAAAAAATTACAAGATCTGCCAGTGTTGTTTGAAAGGTTAGATAATATTAAAATAAAAAACAATCAACAGTTATTTTTAGACATTAATGATTATAATCCAGATTTAATTATTATAAATTATGATAGAGATAATTTTTATCGAATTAAAAATTTTATTACCGCTTTTAAAAATAATAACGAATTTCATAAAATATCGGTTGTTTTCTTGATTTATCAAGAAGATTACATCAAAGAGAAAGAATTATTGCAAAATAATTTTACTAAAGTCATCTTTAAGCCACTCAAAAATGAAGAGCTTATTTTATCAATTATATTGAGTTTTGATCCAAATTATTTAAAAAAAGATTCCGATTCTTCTTTTAAAAACAGTAGCGAAAAAGTTCAAAAAGAAGTGTTGGTTTGCGAAGATAATGAAGTTAATTTAAAAATAATGCTCTCCATTTTAAAGAAGTTTAATATTGATGCCGATTTTGCTAAAAACGGCAAAGAAGCACTAAATAAATTTACTTTAAAACAGTATGCACTGATTTTTATGGATTGCATGATGCCAGTTTTAGATGGTTATGAGGCAACTAAAAAGATTCGAGAAATTGAAAAAAATAAAAATGAAAATAAAAATTATCAACCAGTTTTTATTGTTGCTACAACTGCTAATTATGGTATAGAAGAAAAAAATAAATGTTTGCAAGTTGGCATGAATGAAATGCTTTCTAAACCTTTTGGTTTAGAAGAAATACAAAGGATAATAGAAAATATTTAATGGGAAATGTTACATAAATTTGGCAAGATAGGTAGAAGTCTCTTAAAAAAAGTATTGACGATAAAATTTTTTGTAATAAAATTTATCTTATTTTTGTTTTTAAATTTAATTACCATTAATTACCCTTAATTACCATTTATGACCATAGAAATTAAAACACCAGTTTTAGGCGAATCTGTTGCAGAGGCTTCAATTGCTAAAATACACAAAAAAGTTGGTTCGGCGGTGAAAACCGATGAAATTTTATTTGAACTTGAAACCGATAAAGTAACTCTTGAAGTTAATTCGCCAAGCTCTGGCACAGTTAGTGAAATTAAATTTAAAGAAGGCGATAATGTAAAAGTTGGCGATGTTTTGGCTTTATTGCAAGAAGGTGAAGTAAGTCAAGTAACAATAGCAAGCTCTAATTCTCAAATAAGTAGTGCAGATGTTGTAAATAATTCTGCAAACAGCGCTCATCTTTCTCCTGCTCCACAAAAACTTGTTGCCGAAAATAATTTAAATACACAAAACATTTCTGGCACTGGTAAAGATGGTCGCATCACCAAGGGCGATGTTTTGCAAGTTTTACAAAATCAAATCAACAACACTCAAACTATAGCCCAAAACACAGCCCAAAATACAATCCAAATTTCTGAAAAACAAACAGAAAGAGTTAAAATGTCGAAGCTTCGTCAAAAAATTGCCGAAAGATTAAAAGAATCACAAAACACCGCAGCCATTCTTACCACTTTTAACGAGGTTGATATGTCGGCTATTATGGCTTTACGATCTGAATATAAAGAAGTTTTCGAAAAAAAACATAGTGTTAAATTAGGTTTTATGTCTTTTTTTGTTAAAGCTTGCATTGTTGCTTTAAAAGAAATTCCTGCTATCAATGCCGAAATTGATGGTACCGATATTATTTACAAAAACTTCTACGATATTGGTGTGGCAGTTGGCTCTCCACAAGGCTTGGTTGTGCCTGTTTTACGTGATGCCGATAAATTAAATTTAGCTCAAATTGAAAAAGGTATTGCTCTACTTGGTGCCAAAGCCAAAGATGGCAAACTAACCTTACCAGATCTTGCTGGGGCAACTTTTACCATTTCAAATGGCGGTGTTTATGGTTCGCTGATGTCTACCCCAATCATCAATCCTCCGCAATCTGGCATTTTAGGTATGCACAAAATTCAAGACAGGGCAATGGTTATAAATGGCGAAATAAAAATTCGCCCAATGATGTATCTTGCTCTTTCTTACGATCATCGTATTATCGATGGCAAAGAAGCAGTAACTTTTTTAGTTAGAATCAAAGAACTACTTGAAGATCCTAGAAGAATCGTGCTAGATATTTAATATTTATGGTTATTTTTGCCCATCGTGGTTTAGTTGATGAAAAAAATAATATTCCTGAAAATAGTTTAGCCAGCTTAAAAAATGCTCTTGATGCAGGTTTTATGGCTATCGAATTTGATATTTGGCTTGTTAATCAGCAATTAATTATTAGCCACAATGAGCCAAAAAACAGCCAGCTTACACTTTTTAATTTTTTAGAGCATTCTTTATTGTATAGCAAGCAACCATTACTTTATTGGCTCGATTTTAAAAATGTTAATTCTAGCAATGTCACCACAATAGCATTGCAAACTAAAAATATTTTAGAAACACTAAAAATACCACTTACTAATTGTTATTTTTCGCCCTTTATCACTAATTATGAGTTAGCAGAGCAAGTTTATTTAGTATGGCAAAGTATTTTAGGCAATTTTATGGCGATGATTGAAGAAGAAAAACAATTTTTAAAATGTCAACAATTTATTACGAAACATACAATCAATAATCTATCAATTAATCACCATTTATTAAACAACCAATCTATTATGAATTCTTTAAAAAATCATTGTCAAAATATTAATTTATTTGCTTGGACTGTTAAAAATTTAGAAACCTACCTAAATTTACAACAAAAGCAAATAAAAAATTTTGCCAGCGATATTGTATTATAACTTCTGCATCTGTAGCTCAACTGGATAGAGTATTGCTTTCCGAAGGCAAGGGTTGTGGGTTCAATTCCCGCCAGATGCACCAAAACTCAAAACACCAAAATTATTTTTTATGCTTACACAACAAATAAATAACATTCAAAATCAATTCAATGAAGCTTTACAAGCTAATCAAAACCTTGATTCTCTCGAACAAATACGTATTAATTTTTTAGGCAAAAAAGGGCTTATCACAAATATTTTTACTCAACTAAAAAATCTTACCGATGAACAAAAAAAAGAAGTTGGTTTAAAAATCAACGAAGTCAAAAATCATATTACCACTTCTCTTGAAAACCTTAAAAACCAGCTTTTGCAAGAGCAAATCAATGAAAAATTAACCACTGAAAAACTCGATCTTACCGCTCCTGCTGTACCTAAAAATGTTGGAGTAATGCATCCAATTAGTAAAACTATTTTAGAAATCAAACAAATATTTGCTAATTTAGGCTTTATCTTTGCCGAAGGCCCAGAAATCGAAGACGATTTTCATAATTTCACCGCTCTAAATATGGCAGAAAACCACCCAGCAAGGCAAATGCAAGATACCTTTTACTTAAAAAACTCGCCTTTATTGCTTCGCACTCACACTTCTAACACCCAAATTCGCTACATGAAAAACCATCAACCTCCTTTTAAAATTTGTTCTTTGGGCAGAGTTTTTCGTAAAGATTCTGATCCTACTCACACTCCAATGTTTCATCAAGTAGAAGGTTTTGTGGTTGATGAAAATATCAATATGGGGCATTTAAAATGGGTTTTACAAACATTTTTAGCAAGTTTTTTTAACACCAATAATTTACAGCTACGTTTTCGCCCAAGTTTTTTTCCTTTTACCGAACCTTCTGCCGAAGTTGACATAAATTATTCTATGCAACAAGGGCGAATAAAAGCTGGCTCTGGCGATAAATTTATGGAAATTTTAGGTTGCGGCATGATTCACCCTAATGTTTTGCAAAACTGCGGGCATAATCCTAGTAATTTACAAGGTTTTGCTTTTGGCATTGGTATTGAAAGATTAGCAATGCTAAAATATGGTATCACCGATTTAAGATGGCTTTTTGATAGCGATTTACCATTTTTACAACATTATGGTTTTAAATTGCATCAAATTGGCTAATTTATGAGCAAAAAAACAGTATATTCTTGTCAGGCTTGTGGTGCAATTTCTTTTAAATGGGCAGGAAAATGCCCAGAATGCCACGAGTGGAACAGCTTGGTTGAAGAATTTGCCGAGGGCGGTAATTCGCATTTTAGCCATCAAAAAATTACTGCCAACAAAGAACAATATAATTCTCCTGCCCTACAATTGGTTAATCTACTTGGCGAAACTTATGATTTTCCAAGACTACCTACCAACATTGCCGAACTCGATCGCACTTTGGGAGGGGGCTTGGTAAAAGGCTCGGTGGTGCTTATTGGCGGCGACCCTGGCATTGGTAAATCTACTTTACTACTACAAACCGCTAATAGTTTAGCCAAAAACAACAATTGTGTCATCTATATTTCTGGCGAAGAATCTATCGATCAAGTGCGGCTGCGAGCCAAAAGACTAGGGGTTGAAGCCACCAACATTCAGCTTGCTTCTAACACTAATGTTTCTGAAATAACTTTGGGCATCAAAAAACAAATCGAAACTCAAAAACAGCCAATTATAGTTATTATTGATTCTATCCAAACTATGTTTTTAGAAGGGCTTTCTTCGGCACCGGGCACCGTTTCGCAAGTTCGGGCAACCGCAGGCGAACTCACCATTTTTGCCAA
>CANEUR010000086.1 GCA_947441875.1 Rickettsiales bacterium
ATTGCGGGCCCTTCACGCGGTGGTATTACTGTGCAAATTCCAAAAGCCGAGCTCGATGCTAAAGCCAACATTGCCTCTACTATTCAATCTGAAATTTCTAGAGTAACTAAAAATGCTCTTCGCTCTGCTAAGGTAAACGATGCCGACGATGTTGAAGAATTTTTTGCTCAAGCTAGCAAAGAGGTGGTAAAAAATCTGCCAATGTCTGGTGCTAAACGCGATAAAATTTTTAAAGCCGAAGATGGCACTCTTTACATCAGAATGATTCTTGGCACCGAAGATTATAGCAAATTCTTAAAAAATAGCCAAAAAGAATTTGAAGACAAGCTAGCCAAATCTAACTTGAGCCGAAACAATATCACTAAATCTCAAGAAGCCACTAAAGATCTTTTCGACGAACTCGAAAAAGAAAGAAAAAACGAAGCAAAAACCGAAACAAAAATTAAAGAAGAAACTACTAAAAAAGAATAAATTTTTTATTTAAACAAGGGGTTAAAAACCCTTGTTTAAATTTTGAGTTTCAGGTAGTTAAAATCCCTTATTTCAGTTTTATATATTTTTTATGAAAATCACTAAATCATTTTTTATATTGTCTATTTTGTTTTTTTGCAGTTGTGCTAAAATTTTAACCGATGCCGAAAAAACCGCAAAAAATTCTTCTGCTTCTAGTCGAATTAATAATTCGCAATCTAGTTCTAATAATACTCTTAAAGAGCTTGATTAACAATAAAAATGAAAATAATTAAATATCTTTTAATCTTTTTATTGTTACCAACTATTCTTTTAGCAAAAGAATCAACCCCCAAATGGTTTGCCAGCCCAAAACAAAATGATTCCCAAAATCTTTACGGCACCGCCTCTGCTAGCACTTTGGAAGAAGCTACCAAATATGCTCTTGCCGATTTGGCATCGAGGCTGATAGTTTCTATTTCAGGTCAATCGCAGTTAACTAGAGAAGAAAATCAACAAAGCTTCAACGAAGAAATGAAACAAAAAGTTCAGCAATCTATCGAACAAATTAGTTTTAGCAATTATCAAGTTACTAAAAGCACAGAAGAAAATCAAAAGTTTTTTGTAGAAGTCTCGGTTGAAAAAGATCCTTTCGTTGCCGAACAACAAGATAGAGTGCATTTTTTGCAAAAAAAAATAACCGATCTTGATAATTTACTTCCTTCTGCTAATTTTTTACAAAAACACATCACCTTAAATAAAATAATCCCTTTGGTGCAAGAGCTTGAGCTAAAAACTAGAATTATTAATGGAGCTGGAGTACAAGCTAATTTGGCAAGTGTTTTAGATATGCTTGCCAAATATCAAAATGAGTTAAATCAATCAACACTTTCTGCCGAATTTTACTTCGAGAAATCATCAGATACCAAGCTTGTTAATGTTATCAAACCTTTTTTAAATAAAGATGGTTTTACTATTGGCAATACCGAAAACAACATTAGTCCAAAACAAGTAAAACTTATTGCTAAATATAATTCTAGCTACAATTTTCTTTATAATACTCACATAGTTAAAGTAAAAATTAGTTTTGAAAATATGGTGCAAAACAAAACCATTGCGAGCAATTCATTTGAAATTACTGGAAATTCGGCAATTAGCCAAGAAGAGGCCATCAATGCTGCCTTACAATCTTTCAAACAACAAATCGAAAAAAACGGTATTTTAAACACTCTCGGAATCATTAACAGCAAAAATTAATACCATCTCATTATGAACAAATTATTGAGTGGCTTAAAGCTGATTATTGTTATGCAATTATTTATTTCTTTAGCTGGGTGCACTAGCGTTAAAACTATAATAAATCTTATTATCATAAAAATTTTAAGTTTAAAAAAAAGAAATGGATGATGCTTTAAAAATATGCTGGTATATTAGTAAAGAATATTCTTATAAAGGAGAATTTTATTCTGCGGTAAAAGGTTTATATGGTGAAAAAGAATTTTTTTTTGCTCAAGAAGTATTTTGGCAAAAATATCACAAGAAAAAAATAAATTCTAACGAGATTTGGTATCAATATAGCCAAGAACGCATCATTCCTTTTTGGAGAAGCAAGTTATGTAAATATACATATACAACTATTGGCATAATTACTGCAATACCCACTTTTGGTCTTTTTTCTGAACTCTTTTTTTTGCCAGATGCAAATAAAGATCTTGAATATTCTTCATCTTCTGTTTTTTATGAAAATTTTTGTTCTAAACCATCTTATAAAAAAGCAATATTTTATTGCGACACTCAATATGAAAAATATATAAAAACCATGCAAGAATATAAAAATAAAGAGCTTTATATTTAACATATTAGCCTAAAAATAGTAATAAATTACACTTTCTGCATTAGTGTAACTAAATTTATTATCCAAAAATGGCACATAAAGTCCGATATAATTTAAAATGCAACCCCCTTTTATAATCTACTCTCAAATGCCCCTTCATGTTTTCAGTATTTTGGTGTAAATTTAGCTTGCATTTAAAATAAGATTGGTTTATATTTGGCATCAATAAATTGAAAAAACAGTGCTTTAAATACTCTTGATATAATCAACACTAAATAAAATAAAAATGAAAAAACTTATCTTTCTTCTAATTTTTACTCTATCTGCATCTTGCACTCCTACTATTAAAAATTTTGATAAATATCAAAAACAATTTGCTAGCAAAAGCTCTTTTATGCCCACAGAAGAACAACTCGACAAAAAAACTGTGAAAGTTGCTGTTTTTGATTTTGACGAAAAAGATATTGAACTAGCTAAGCAAGCTAATTTAGGCAAATCTTTAGCAGGTGAGCTAGAAACCTTTTTAGCAAAAAACAAACTTGCCGAGCTTGTCGATCGTAGTGCCAGCTCTAAATTACAACAAGAAATACAATTAGCCGAAATGAATAAAACTGGTGCTTATGCAGGGCCAAAAGTTGCCGATTATGCAGTTTCTGGGGTTATTACTAATGCCGATTTTAATAGCAAATATGTTGAAGGCAGTGTTTATATTAATCCAAAAAATGGCAATACCATAACCATTCCTCCTAAATTTGTTTATAAAGCTTCAGTAAGTGGCAATATTAAAGTTTATGAGCTTCCCTCTCTTGATGTGGTTAATGCAATTGAGCTTTCTGGCTTGGCAACACGTAGCGAAAATGTGCAAAATAACGGTGGTTTAAGTATAGGTGGCATTCGAATTGGTGGTGAAAATGCCGAAGGTGTTAAGAGAGATGATGGTTTGGTGCGAAAAGCAGTGATAGACGCTGTTTCTTTTGCTGAAGCTAATATTTTAAATGCTTTTGCAAAACGAGGTTATATTTTAGAAAAGCGAACTCTTAATAAAGAAACTATTTTTAAAATCAATCTTGGTTTTGAAGATGGCTTAAAGCATGGCGATAAATTTGATGTTTTTGGTCAGTATGAAATCGAAAACCCTATTACTGGCAAAGCTGAAATTGAAAGGAAAATTATCGCTAATGGCTCCATTTCGCAAATAATCGATCCTAAAACTTGCTGGATTATTATTTCTGATAGCAAACAAGCTTCTGCCATAAGAATTGGCGATATAATAAAACTAAAATACAAGGCTAGCTCTTTTAAATCGGTCGAGCGTATGGCAAAACAAATAATGTAATGTTATTTCCAAAAATAAAAAAATTTCAGCAAATTGAATAGTAAAAAAATTAATTTACACTTAATATCCGATTCCACTGGTGAAACTTTGGGTTCAATTGCTAGAGCTGTTTTGTCGCAGTTTGAAAATGTTGAAACTACCGATTTTATTTGGTCTCTTACTCGAACCAAAGCTCAGCTCGATAAAGCGTTAGAAGCAATTTCGCAATATCCTGGTATTGTTCTTTACACTATTATGCAAGACGAATTTGTTGAGCAATTACGAAAAAAGTGTCATCAGTTGCAATTGCCTTGCATTCCAGTTTTATCGCACATTATTGCAGAGTTTTCAAAATATTTAAATATGAATATTACTCATGCGGTAGGTAGGCAACATTTACTCGATCAGCAATATTTTTCGAGAGTTGATGCTATTAGCTACACTTTAACTCACGATGATGGGCAAGCTTCTTTTGATTATTATGAGGCCGATATTATTATTATTGGGGTTTCTCGCACCTCTAAATCGCCAACTTCTATTTATTTGTCTTTAAGGGGTTATAAAGTTGCCAACATACCGTTTGTAAGTATACAAACCATTCCAGTGGCAATTTATGAATTAAAAAAACCGCTTATTGTAGGGTTAGTAATTAATCCAGAAAAATTAGTTAATATTCGGCAAACTAGGTTAAATTCTATTGGCGAAAACAGTATTTGCGACTATACCGACATTGAAAAAATAAAGAGTGAAATTGCCGAATCAAAAAAGCTTTTTGGCAAATTGCAATGCAATGTAATTGATGTTACCAAAAAATCTGTTGAAGAAACTTCGGCAAAAATCATTCAGCTTTTACAAGATAAAAAGTTAGAAAAAAAATAAAAATAATTTGTTTTACTTTATTTACCATTTTTGGTATAAATTTTACCTATTTTTAGCTTAATACCAATTCCATAATAAAATTTTAACAAAAGCTATTGCAATTTTATTTTAATAGCATAATATTTTTGATAAAATTTTACTAATTTTTCTTTCTTTAGTTATGAAAAAATGCCTTTTTATCACTATTTCTTTACTACTTCTTTGTTCTTGTGCCAATAGAGTTATTGATGTTAAAAGTCCTTGCGTTTCTTCTAAACATGGTCCTTGCGGCCCTAAAAAACCAATAAATGATTGGTGGCTGAAAGATCTTTCCCAAAATCAAATTTCTTAAATATTATGGCAACAGAAAACAACAACAATAGTAAAAATAATTC
>CANEUR010000087.1 GCA_947441875.1 Rickettsiales bacterium
AGGAGCAAAAGTTATTTAATTTTTCTATGATTTTAACCCTTTTTCTTGTGGCAATTGGTGGGGCTATTGGCTCTTGTTTAAGATTTTGGCTTGGTTGGTATTTTACTTATCACACCAAAACAAATTCTTTGCTAATTAATTATAATTCTTTTCCTTTCGCTACTTTTTTTATTAATTTTTTTGGCTGTTTTTTGGCAGGAGTGTTTTTTGCAGTTTTTAATTATCATTTTCAACATCATAATCTTAAAACTTTTATTTTAATGGGTTTTTTGGGTGGTTTTACCACTTTTTCTGCTTTTTCGCTTGATTTCTTAAGATTATTTTTAGCAACTCAATATTGGCAAGCCATAATTTATGCCTTCTCCTCAATGTTTTTCTCGTTGCTTGCTATATTTATTGGCTACTATTTGGTTAAACTATGAAAAATAATTTAGAATGGTTATTTTTTCATCAACCTCTTCCCTACCTAGAAACCATCAAAAAAATGGAAGAACAAGTTGATTTAATCATCAATAAACAAGCAAAAAATCAAATTTGGGTTTTAGAACATCCGCATCTCTACACAGCAGGAATAAGTTCTCAACCTTGCGATTTACTTAATAATTCGGCAGAAATACCAATTTATCCAAGCAACCGCGGAGGCAAATATACTTATCACGGCCCTGGTATTAAAATTATTTATGTTTTGTTTGATTTAAAACAATTTTTTTCGCCACAAGCACCTGATATTGCCAGTTTTGTGCAGTTTTTACAACAATGGGTTATTTACACTTTGCAAAAATTTTATATCTCTGCCGAAATAAAAAAAGATAGAGTCGGAATTTGGGTTCAAAATCAAAACCAAGAACAAAAAATTTCGGCAATTGGCATAAAATTAAAAAAATGGGTAAGTTATCATGGTATTGCTATTAATTTAAATCCAGATCTGAGTTATTTTCAAAATATTGTGCCGTGTGGTTTATCTTGGCAAAAATATGGAGTTACTTCAATAAAACAACTTCAGCCTCATTGCTTACTTGATAATTTTAATCAAAACCTGCAAGATAGTTTTGATGACATTTTTAATAATACCAATTGCCATCTTTAAATAATCGAATAACAAAATAGTTTAATTTTAAATAGTATTATTTAAAGATGGGGAATTGGCATAACTCAATGACGGAAATGCCTAGTGTTAATAAAATATAAAGCGATACCACATTCATTTGCTTTGTTAATAACTTCTTGGTCACGTATTGAACCAGCAGGAGAAATAATTCCTTTAATACCATACTGATGGGCTATTTCAATATTATCGGCAAAAGGCAAAAAGGCATCGGAAGCTAAAAAAGAACCTCTTGCCATATCAAATAAGGTGTTGTTTTGTATAAAATTTTTTGCCTTTTGGCAAGCCAATAAACAAGCATCTACTCTGTTAGTTTGCCCAACTCCAATACCGTAAGTTTGGCAGTTATTTGCCACCACAATGGCATTTGATTTAACATGTTTACACACCGTTAAAGCAAACAAAAGTTGCTCTAGCTCTTGTTTGACAAGCCCAGTATTGGAAACTTGCTGTAAATTTTGAAGTTTTGGTAAGGTATTATCAAGCTCTTGTGCTAAAAAACCACCACTAATAGATTTGATTTGTAAGTTATTACTTAAATGAGAGTTATCATTTTTAACCAACAAAACTCGTAAATTTTTTTTGTTTGCCAATAATTCTTGAGCTTCTGCGGTAATACTTGGAGCGATAATCACTTCAAAAAAAATATTAGAAATAGCTACTGCAGTTTCTAAATTTAGAGTTTGATTAAAAGCCACAATGCCACCATAAGCACTTTTACTATCAGCCAAAAAAGCCTGCTGAAAAGCTGTGGCGATATCGTTAGAAGTGGCTACACCGCAAGGATTGTTATGTTTTACAATAACACAGGTAGGGCTTGTAAATTCATTCACTAAAAGCAAAGCCGATTCGGCATCGTTATAGTTATTATAGCTTAACTCTTTACCTTGCAAAACTTGGGCATTTACTAAGCCAAATTCAGAATTATCGGTGTAAAGCCAAGCCTTTTGATGAGAGTTTTCGCCATATCGTAAGGTTTGTTTTAATTCGGCAGAGATTTGTAAATTTTGTTGCTTACTAAACCAATTGGCAATTGCTAAATCATAGGTGGCAATGTTGCAAAAAGCTTGGGTTGCCATTTTTTGGCGAAAATCAAGACCAGTGCATAAATTATTTTTTTGTAACTCTTCTTGTAATAATAAATATTGTTGATTATTGGTTATTACAGTTTTGAAAGCAAAATTTTTTCCAGCAGAGCGAATCATGGCTGGGCCACCAATATCGATATTTTCGATGATTTCTTCGCTAGAATTGGTTTTGGCAACAGTTTCGACAAAAGGATACAAATTCACTATCAATAAATCAATGCTTTCGAGATTATTTTCTTGGCTTTGTTTTTGATGATCTGAATTATTAGAAATTGCCAACAAACCACCATGAACCTTAGGATGTAAAGTTTTTACTCGACCATCAAGAATTTCGGGAAAGTCAGTAAAATCGGCTATTTCACGAGCTTTAATATTATTTTTTTTTAATAAATTATATGTGCCACCAGTTGAAATAATATTTATGTTATTTTTAGCTAAAAATGTGGCAAGTTCAAGTAAGCCAGTTTTATTAGAAACTGAAATCAAGCAATTTTTGATAGGAATAAAATTCATAGCGAATAATTAATTAAAGATAGAGCCAATTCAAAGCCTTGCTGAATATCAAGATGAGAGTTATCGATGATAAAAGCATCGCTGGCAACTTTTAATGGAGCTACATTGCGATTAAAATCGTTTGAGTCTCTTTGTTTTAATTGATTAAAAATTTCGTCAAAACTAAGATTTGGCAGTTGTTTTTGCCTTCTTTTGGCACGTATATTTAAATCAGCAGTAACAAAAAATTTATACTTGGCTTGTGGATAAATAACTGTAGTAGTATCTCGCCCATCTAGTATTACTCCATTGTTATTGGTAATTGCATTTGTAATAAAACATTGTTGCCAATTTAATAAATATTGTCTTAACTGAGAATTTTTAGCAATTATCGAAGCAATCAGGCCGATATTTTCATTAAAAATAGCAGAATTTTCAAGATGACTTACCTCTAAATTTGAGCATAAATAATCTAGGTGTAGAAAAAAGTTATCGATTGTAATATTGCTAGAAATATCTTGTTGATATATTTTAAAAGCTACCGCACGATAGATTGCCCCAGTATTTAAATAAGGCAATAAAAAATGACGAGCTAGAATTTCTGATAAAGTGCCTTTGCCAGAAGAGGCAGTGCCGTCGATAGCAATGGTAAGTGGAGTTTTAAGCATCTTGTAAGAAACTTTTAAGTAATTTGGCTCTTTTTGGATGTTGTAATTTTTTAAGTGCCTTTGCCTCGATTTGTCTAATTCTTTCACGTGTGACCGAAAATTGTTTACCAACTTCTTCAAGAGTAAAATCGGTTACCATACCAATACCAAAACGCATTCGAAGAACTCTTTCTTCTCGAGAGGTAAGCGACGATAAAATTTGTGAAGTAAGCTCTTTTAATTTTGAGTTTGATGCAGCATCAAAAGGCAACACTGCAGTTTTATCTTCGATAAAATCACCTAAAACACTTTCTTCATCATCTCCTGATAAAGGTGATTCGAGGCTTACTGGATCTTTTGAAGTTCGCAACACTTTACGTACTTTATCAACAGGCATGAGTAATTTATCGGCAACCTCTTGAGCATCTGGAGTTCTGCCTAATTCTTGAGTGAGTTGTCTTGAAGTTTTAACAATTTTATTAATGGTTTCAACCATATGAATTGGAATTCTGATAGTACGCGACTGATCGGCGATAGCCCTAGTAATGGCTTGGCGAATCCACCAAGTGGCATAAGTAGAAAATTTATAGCCTCTTTTATATTCGAATTTATCAACCGCTCTCATTAAGCCAATATTTCCTTCTTGAATAAGATCGAGAAATTGCAAACCACGATTGGTGTATTTTTTAGCAATTGAAACCACCAACCTTAAATTTGCCTCGATCATTTCTTTTTTAGCTTTCGCTTCAGCTTCTTGACTAAACCGTAGGTCGCTAATCATTTTTTTAAAATCAGCAATTTCTAAACCCATAATTTTGTTAAATTTTGTAATTCGTTCTAGAGAATGGTTGATTTTTTCTTTGCCATTTTGATAAAATTTTTGCCATTTTGGAGCGGTAATTTTACTTACATAAGTCAACCATTCTTGGTTAAAATTTTGATAGTGGCGTAAAAAATCTATTTTATCAATTTGAAATGATTGAGCATATTTTAGCAACTCAATTTCGATAGAAAGTAGTTTTTGTTGAGCTTCGTAGAGTTGATCAACCAATGCTTTAATTAAAATATCGTTAAAACTCACTTCTTTACAGAGCTTTTGAAATTCGAGCTTTAATTTATTAATTTCTTTATCTTGTTTAATTTGTAAAGGGGTTTTGTTTTCAGATTTATCAATCATTTTTTGACAAACTGCAGCGATTTTTTGAAAAATATCAAGCATTTTTGGCATTAAAATTCTCTCCATAGAAACAAAAGAAGTGGTGCTTTCATCTATTTCATGTAGCTCTTCGTCTTCGAACATATTTTCTTCAACTAAATCGGTATTATCGAGCTGATCTTCTTCAATAATAGTTGAAACATCGTCAACATTAGTATCGAACTGATTTATTTGCTGATCGTTACTTTTGATAATTTCTTCAAGTTCAGAATTGTAGGTTTCATCAATACG
>CANEUR010000088.1 GCA_947441875.1 Rickettsiales bacterium
ATTGGACGAATCTTATTTTGGAGCTAAAAGTAGCTAAAAAAATTAGGGAGGTAAAAAAGGTAGAGGAGCAGTTGGAAAAACTCCTGTCTTTACTCACAAATTTTTTATTTTATTTTTAAGTTAGTTGCAAATGCTATCGCTTTTTTTGGTCTTTTAAAAATTGATAATGCTTGCAATTTGTATTCACACTAAATAAAATTTACTTTTTTATTTTTCAAAATTATAATTAACTTTATTTATCTACTATGATACAAGTTAAAAATTTAAGTATTTCTTTTGCTGGTTACGAGGTATTTTCAGAAGTAAGTTTTAACCTTAACAAAGGCGAAAAAATTGGTTTAATTGGTCGAAACGGTAGCGGAAAATCTACTTTTTTAAAAATTTTACTCCAACAATTACAGGCCGATGAAGGGCAAATTCAAATACCAAAAGGCTACAGCATTGGCTATTTACAACAACATATTAATTTTTCACACAACACAGTTCTTGATGAAATTGATAGTGTTTTGCCTGAAGATCGAAAACATGAACTCTGGAAAGGTGAAGATATTTTATATGGCTTAGGTTTCAAATACGAAGATTTTAGCAAAGATCCTAAACAATTTTCTGGTGGCTATCAAGTAAAACTAAATTTAGCAAAATTACTGTTGATTGAACCACAAATGCTCTTGCTAGATGAGCCTACAAATTATCTCGATATTTATTCTATTCGTTGGCTAAAAAAGTTTTTGCAAGATTGGCGACAAGAGCTTATTTTAATTACTCACGATGCTGGTTTTATGGACGAAATAATCACTCACACTCTCATTATTCATCGAGGTAATTTTCGCAAATTTATAGGCAACACTCAAGGCATACGCGAAAAAATTGCCAACGAAGAAGAAATTCATGAAAAAACTAGAATTAATCAAGAAAAACAACGACAAAAAACCCAAGAATGGATAGATAGCTTCAAGGCCAAAGCTAGTTTTGCCAGCAGAGCACAATCAAAAGTAAAAATGCTCGAAAAACAAGAAGTAGTCGAAAAACTCGATAATATTAACGATCTAGATTTTGTTTTTAACTGCAAGCCTTTTGCCAGCAAAGAAAATCTACTTGAAATAGAACAATTGGCTTTTGGCTATCAAGAAAATAATCGCCTAATTAACGATCTCTCTTTTAAGGTAGCGAGCGGCGAAAAAATAGCTATCATCGGTAAAAATGGTAAAGGAAAATCAACTTTATTAAAACTTATTGCTAAAGAACTTCAACCACTTCGAGGTAACATCAAATCTCACAGCAAAACCGAAATTGCTTTTTTTGGACAAATGAACATCGATAGGCTCAATTCTAACCTCACCATCTACGAAGAACTTGAACGAACCAACAAAGAAACCACTCAATCTCGAATCAGGCAAGTTGCTTCGCATATGATGTTTAACAAAGATATGATCAATAAACGAATTTCTATGCTTTCTGGTGGTGAAAAAAGCAGGGTAATGCTGGGTAAAATTTTATTACAAGGGGCAAATTTATTGCTATTAGATGAGCCAACCAATCACCTTGATTTTCAATCTTGTCAAGCTTTAATTGAGGCAATAAAAACTTTTGCAGGAGCGGTTGTTTTGGTAAGCCACGACGAAGGAATGTTGCAACAAATAGCTACCAAACTGGTAGTTTTTGACAACAATAAAACCTTTACTTTCGAAGATAATTATATAAGTTTTTTAAAAAAAATAGGTTGGCAAGATGATATTTATTAATCAACAAATATTTTTAATTTAATAAAGAAACCGTTATGGGCAAGAGATTATTTTCTCTTTTTAGTAAAAAAGTGATATTTTTCTCACTTTCTTGGGCTTTTTTAATTATTTTTTGCATTTGAGAAAAATTCGTGATAATTTGCTGATTAATACTAACCACAATATCACCAAGAGATATTCCTTTATAATAAGCATCATGGCGAGGGTCAATGCCACTGACTATTAAATAATTATCAACACCAGATTTATTAATTATTTTTTCTTCGGCAAAACTAATACCAAGTAATTTACCAATAGTAATTAATTTTGCTGTATTTTTTTTATTAGTATCTGTTATTTTTTCGGAAGGATTTTTTTCAATAATTAAATTTAAAGTTTGAGTTTTGCCATAACGAAAAACTACCACCTTAACATTTTTATCAACTGGTAATTTGCTAACCACTTTTGGCAAAGTTTTAGTATCGGTAATTTCTTGTTCGTCGAACTGCAAAATAACATCAGAAGGAATAATGCCAGCTTTATCTGCGGGACCATTTTTAGTAATATCACTCACAAAAGCACCCTTTAAAGAATTTAACTTAATAGAGTTAGCTAAATCTTGGTTTAAATCTTGCACCATAACACCAATCCAGCCCCTCACCACCTCTCCTTGCTCTTTTAATTGTTTTAAAATTTGAAAAGCATTATTAGAAGGTGTAGCAAAAGCAATACCAACATTACCGCCAGAAGGCGAAAAAATAGAGGTGCTGATGCCAACAATCTCACCCTTACTATTAAATAATGGACCACCAGAATTACCTTTATTAATAGAAGCATCGGTTTGTAAGTATTCATCTGTTTGCGAATTACCAACATCTCTTCCACGTGCAGATAAAATACCAAGCGAAACTGAGCTGCCAAAACCATAAGGATTACCAATAGCAATAAGCCAATCACCAATTTTTACTCTAGAAGAATCGCCAAATCTAGCAAATTTTAACTCTTTATTAGAACTAATTTTTAGCAAAGCCAGATCGGATTTTTTATCGAAGGCAACTAAGCTGGCTTTATAAGAAGATTTATCTTGTAAACTCACATTTATTTCAAAAGCATCTTCTATAACATGATAGTTGGTGGCAATATAGCCGTCTTTTGAGATTAAAAAGCCAGAACCAATAGAAACTATCTTTTTTTTATCGGTAATTTGTTGATCTAGTTGTTTTTTTAATTCTTCAAAAATTGGAGTTGGCGGAAAATTGCCTAACATATTACTATCAAGCACTGTGGAATGCTGATTTTTAGAGCCTTGTACAGCAGAAATATTTGCAACAGTAGGAAGTAAAGCTTCAATCAGATCGGCAAAACTAAGCACTATTTGAGATTTATTTGGTAATTCTTCTAATGTGTTTGATTTATTATTTTCTTGACAAAAAGCCGAATTAAAACCAAAAAAAGTTAAACATATTGTAAATAATATTTTATAAAAAAACATCATTTATTGCTAAAATATTTAAAAAACTCACCTTCTGAAGAAATAATCATTTTGGTTTTATTATTATCGTTTAACATTGCTTTTTGATAGGCTTGCATTGAGCGATAAAAATCGGCAAATTCAGGATCTCTTCCAAAAGAACTGGCGTAAATTTTATTAGCTTCGGCTTCGGCTTCGCCCCTTACAATATCGGAATCTTTTTTAGCTTCGGCTTCGATGATGGTTTTTTGTTTATCGGCTTCTGCTTTAATTTTTTGAGCTTCTTGAGCACCTTTTGCCCTAATTTCTTTTGCTTCTTTTTCTCGTTCGGTTTGCATGCGACCATAAATAGCATCGGAATTTTCTTTTGGTAAATCGGTTCTCATGATGCGTACATCTACAATTTCGATGCCAAAAATTTCTGAAGAAGCACTCACTACATTTTTAATATTTTTCATAATATCACCACGATTCTCGGTAAGAAGTTCGTTTAAAGAAATTGCACCAATCACCTGACGCAAACTAGAATCAAGAATACCAGCAAGTTTATTTGCTAAACCTTGATTATTTACAACAGTGGTATAGAATTTAACAGGATCAATAATTTTATATTTTGCAAAAGCATTAATTAATAATCTTTTTTGATCAGAAGCAATTACTTCTTGCTCTGGCAAGGCTAAATCTATAATTCGTTTATCAAAAAATATAGCATTTTGCACTAACGGAATTTTATAAGCAATACCAGACACATTAATAGTTTTTATCACTTTACCAAATTGCAAAACAAGAGCTTGTTTTCTTTGATCGACAACAAAAAAAGTGTTAAAGATTAAAAAGAAAAAAACAAAAACAATAGTAGAAATTTTTATTTGCAAACTAGACATATTATTTTTTTAAACTTTGATTATCAAAAAAATAAGGCATAACCATATTTTTACTAATGTTTTTATCAACATAAATTTTTTCATTTTGGCTATAAATTTTTTCCATTGTTTCAAGATAAATTCTTTTTTTAGTAACTTGCTTAGATTTTGCATATTGATTATATACAGCTAAAAATCTAGATGCTTCACCTTTTGCATTTGCAACAACTTGGTTCGCATATGCTTCGGCCTCTTCTTTCATTTGAGATGCCAAGCCTTTGGATCTGGGAATAACATCGTTAGAATAAGCTTGCGCTTGATTAATTTCTTTTTCTTTATCAGCTTTAGCGGTTTGCACATCTAAAAAAGCATCGCGAACTTGCGAAGGAGGATCTACTCTTCTTAATTGAACTTTAACAATTCTAATGCCAGAAGTATAAGAATTAAGAACTTCTTGTAATAAATTTTTAGCATCATCTTCGATTTGTAATTTACCATCAGAAAGAGCATTAGCAATAGGGTTGCGTGCGATAATTTCGCGCATAGCACTTTCGGCAGACTGTCTAATTGATTGATAAGGATCGGCAATATTAAAAATAAAATCTTTAATATCAGAAATTTGCCATTGTATTTGAAATTGCACATCGACAATATTTTCGTCACCTGTAAGAATTAAACTTTCGGCATTAAGATTGCGATTAAGATA
>CANEUR010000089.1 GCA_947441875.1 Rickettsiales bacterium
CGAGAGTTTTGGTTTCGTGGCATAGAATATGAAGATAATGATGGTAGCTGTAAAAATCCATGGAATAAAGAAAGAAGAAAGCAATATTTAGGTTATGATACTGAAAAACAAAGATACTACACTAGAGGGCCAGTTTCAGAAGCTGGAGGTAATAAAATTTCTATCGATTATGCTTGTCACCGATTTTTAAGAAATGTGCCAAGAGCGACGAAGGAAGAAAATAACTCTTATCAATGTTGCAAAAGAAAGGCTCAAAATTCTATTTGCATAGAAGAAAAGCTAGTTTATAGAGAGGATGATGATGATTACAAAAGTCACAAATATAAATTCTGTTCTTTAGGCGATGATTCTTGTCAAATAGACGATCTTAACGATACTAAATATGCAATTTTTTCAAGTAAAAACAATCCAGAATACATCTGTGCCAAAACGGCTAGCCATTGCCCTTACGATCATTATTTATCTGGTGGCACAGAAAAAAAATTCGAATCATTTATAGCAACTAAACAAAATGGAGATGAACCAATCAAAACAGTAACTGCTAATTTTTGTCAACACCTAGCGCATTGTGCCAAAACAGAAAATACCGTTACAAGAATTCCATTACCAAACAATTCTTATCTAAGTTTAGCTTGTCGTAATTTTATAGGCGATTCCCTGTTTAAATCTCCGCTCCTTAGTGGTGGTAAAAATTCAATAGATCTATCGCAAAGCGATGTTATTGTGCAAAAAAAATCGCGCAATCTTACTGCGCCTATGGTGCAGTGCTTAAAAGAAACATTAGAAAATTATTTATTAAGAAAACAAGCGGTTATTTGTACAGATGATCAAGATTATCAAACCCCAGAGTATAAACAATACAATATATGCAGATCAAATCCTGTAGTTATCGCATCTCCTGGGCAAGTTGCTAATCAGTCTGTATTCTTTGAATTACGTCACAAATTTCAAATATCTATAAGATGGGCACTCACACTAAGTGTTGCAATATTTGGTTTATTAATGCTTTTCGCTGGCAATAAAGTAAGCGAAATGCTAAACAAAAAAACTCTTGCTGTTTTTGTGTTTAAAATTGGCATCGTGAGTTATTTTGCTCTTGGCAATGCTTGGGAAAGTTTTTTTATGAAAACAGTATTTGAAGCACCTTTACAATTTGCCGAATTAGCATTTCAAACAAATGCCAGACAATCTGAAAACAATGTTTATCAAGTAAAAACTATCACCCCACCTAGGCTTTCAAAAAGTAGTGATGGATGCATTTTTCCACCTGTCGATGAAAATGGCAATCCTATAATAATTGTTAACTCAAGTAAAAAAAGTATCACAAAAATGATCTCACCTGGCATTTTTAAAATAGAAGACTCATCCGAATATTTTAAAATTGAAAATGGTGTTTTAAAAAAATCAAACGAAGCTGATGGCATTTATATACAAGATCTAAACTATAATGTATTAAGCTATCCTGCTAACAAAGAATATTTGCGAATTTTTGATACCTTTGATTGTAAAATAACTCATTTACTTGGCTATTCTTCCAAAGTCAGTGTGCCGAACTTTTTACAAATGATTTTAGTAGGCTTTTTTAGTGGTGGGTTGGGTTTTGCCTTTATGCTTGCTAGCATGTTATTTGCTTTTTTTATAATCTTAATTGCGTTAAGAGTAGTGCATTTAATTATTGTTACTATTATTGTATTAAGTATTTTGGTTTATATTTCGCCCCTCGCCTTTTGCTGTTTAATGTTTAAAAAAACTCAGCATATTTTTAATCAATGGCTATCGCAAATTATGGGATACATTGTTCAACCAGTAATAATTTTTGCTTATCTTGGCTTGTTTCTTACCGTGATAGATAATACTATTATAGGCAATGCTCAATTTAACAACATAAATTCTGCTTACGATGGCCATTTTCAGACACTTAATTGCGAAGAGCGCACCGACATTTTTGGTAAGAAAATAATGACAAACAGCTTGTTGTGTGATATGGAAACTGCTAAATTGATAGAGTCACCTAAAGAAGATAGCGATGCATTATTTACAAAAAATCATTTACGTCCATTTAACATAGACATTAAGAGCTTTCCATATGATCCAGGAAAAAAAGAAGGCAGGGAAAGATTAAAAACAATATTTCAATTAGCCCTGATTACTTTTATTTTTTATAAAATATTTGAATACATAACTTCTCTTGCCGCATCTCTCACAGGAGCAGAAAATTCTACTAACATGTTAAATGCTTTAACACAAAATATCAAAGGTTTAGCTAAAAAAGGTGCTTCGGTGGTTGCTGGAGCAGAAAAAATAGGGCGAGATATGCAGGTTAGAGGCTCCAAAGATTTTTTATCCAGAGGTGCTAAAAAAGGCAAAGAAGATGCTTCTAAAAAAGATGATAAAAATACAGGAGGAACAGCAAGTAGCAAAACAACAGGAGGAGGAGATGGCGGAGGAGCGGCTTAAAAAAACCCCTATACCAATTACCTTCTTTAAATACCTAAAGAGTAAAAAAGTAATAATATTTGCTATTTTGATAATTTTATTTTACTGTTTATTTTTTTATCAAAAACAAGATTTATTAAAAATTCCCGCACCCCAACAAAAAATAGTGATTGTCAATTCTATTTTACCACTTTGGCAAATTACCAATTTTTTAACTTCTCACAAAATAGAGAACATCTTATTAATTAAACCTACCGATTCTGAGCATAATTTTCAGCTAAAAAATCAAGACATGATTAATTTACAAAAAGCTCATCTGATTTTTTATTTAAGCAAAAATCTTGAAAATTTATTACCAAAACTACAACAAAATCCAGTTCTACACAACAAAATCAAAGAAATTTCGCAAGAAGTCAATTTTAAATTACTGCCAAACAATTGGCACTTATGGTTAAATCCACATAATCTTATTTTAATTGCCAATTGGCAAACAAAACAATTATGCTATATCGATAGTAATAATTGCAAACTTTATCAAGAAAATTTACAAAAATTTGAGTTGCAAATTACACAAGAAGTTGATAAAATTAACAGCTTATTTTTACAACATTATTCAAATAAATCAATTGTGTTACTACACGATGCCTACAATTATTTTTTTGATTATTTTAAAATTAGCAACACCATTGTTTTATCGCATCATCACCAAAGCAATATGCAAATTAAACAACTACAAAATTTAGTTAATCAACAAAAAAATATTTCTTGCATAATGGCCGAAAATAATCATCTTTCTGCTCAAAAATTAGCCACAACCTATGGCTTACCATACCAAAACTTAAATTTATTTTTTACTAATCAAGCTCAAAATCCGCTATCTTATGGCTTAAAGCAAATGGCTCAACAAATAGCTATCTGCCTATGAAAACACTTGATAAAATAAAATATTTTTTACACAATCTATCTCTAAAAAATTTTTTAAAAAAAATTGCCTACAGCTTGTTGGTGCAAGAAATAATCTGTTTTATTTTGCAATTTTATATGCATTTTGTTTACATCACTAGCAAAAGAAAATTTATTAACAATCAGGTTTTTATTGATTTAGCCAAAAATAAACAACCAATTATCGTAGCATTTTGGCATAATCGCTTGGTCATGATTCCTTTCTTGGCTACCAAGCTTAAAAAATCACTTCCCAAACACCAATTCATGACTCTCGCTTCAAAGCACGGCGATGGTCAATTTGTGGGCAGAATTATGCAAAAATTTGGCTTTATTGCCATCTCTGGCTCTACTAACAACAAAAGAAAAAACCGAGGCATCGATTTTTCTAGTATGCGAAAAATTATTTCTGGCTTAAAAAAAGGGCACACCCTTGGCATTACTCCAGATGGCCCAAAAGGCCCTGCCTTGCAAATTAATGGCGAACTCCTTAACATTGCCAAAACAACAGGGGCAAGTATTGTTTGCACTTCTTATTCGGCAAAAAAAACTATTATTTTTAACAGCTGGGATAAATTACAATTACCTTTACCTTTTAATCAAATCACTTTTTATTTACATCATCAAGTTGTTGCAGTGCCTTCTTGTGCCAATGCAGAACAAATCAAACAACTAACCAATTTAACCACCAATTACTTAACCATTGCTCAAAAAAAATCACAATCATATGCACACAAACCCAAATCAACATAATCAAAACCTACCAGATATCATCACTATCTATACCGACGGAGCCTGCTTAGGCAACCCTGGCAAAGGCGGTTGGGCCGCAATTTTGCTTTATAAAAATCATAACAAAGAAATTTCTGGCAATCAACCCCACACCACCAATAACCGCATGGAACTCACCGCCGTTATCGAAGCCTTAAAAACACTCAAAAAACCTAGTAACATCATTGTTTATACCGATAGCACTTATGTGAAAGATGGCATCACTAGCTGGCTAGTTAAATGGCAACAAAATAATTGGCAAACTTCTAAAAAAGAACCTGTTAAAAATATCGATCTTTGGCAAGAGCTAAATTTACAATCGCAAAATCATCAAATCAACTGGCAGTGGGTAAAAGCTCATAATGGCAATCAATACAATGAACTTGTCGATAAACTCGCCAGAAAATCTGCTCAAACTGTTTTAATTTAATATTTTTATAATTTCAAACAAAAAATGGTGCTAATGTTAATGATGCAAATTTTGATAAGGCATCGTTAAATAAAACATAGTTTCTAAACCTTTGAAGTTTTATTAGCGGTTTGATTAGGGTAGAACAAGTTTTTTTGCTTGGTTGAATAAAATCTAGACCAAAAAAAAGGGGGGCAAA
>CANEUR010000090.1 GCA_947441875.1 Rickettsiales bacterium
AAAATTTAAATTTAATTCCAATTCGGTGGCTTCTTTATTTTCTCTATCATAAATATATTCTTCTATAATATTATTAACTTCTTTTGAAAAAGAAGATGCAATTCTTTTGCCCGATAACTGATGAAGCATTAGATTTTTTTCTTTTAAAATGATTGCCGATAAAAGATTTTGTAAAAAATTACCAAATTTAATGTTTAGAGATTGTAATATACCACCTATAATTCTGTATTGAATAGGAATAAAATGAATTTTCTCTTGATGTTTATTGTATTGTTTTGCGATATTTTTATTAGATAAACTTTCATTGACAAGTTTTATAATAGAGTCTCTAATAATATTTTCTAAATCTGATTGTGTTATCATAATAAATAATCTTGTATTGAATTTTGCAATCTAGCTAAAGAAATATCAACATATTTTTGTTCTTTTTCTATACCAATAAAGTTTCTATTATAAGTTTTGGCAACCATTGCGGTTGTCCCGCTTCCAGAGAAAGGATCGAGAATTAAATCGCCTTCTTTTGAAGATGATAAAATAACTCGGCGTAATAATTCTTGCGGTTTTTGAGTGGAATGTAATTTATTGCCATTTTCATCTCGTAATCTTTCTTTTCCAGTGCATAAACCAATCTCCCAAACCGATTTCATTTGTTTGCCACCGTTTAACTCTTTCATTAGTTGATAATTGAAAGTATATTTTTTTTGATTAGAACTTTTTTTACACCACAATAAAGTTTCTGTAGCATTTGTAAATCTTACACCTCGAAAATTTGGCATAGGGTTTTTTTTATACCACTGCACATCGTTTAAAATCCAAAACCCCATATCCATCATCATTTTACCGATTCGAAAAATATTGTGATAACTACCAATAACCCAAATTGCTCCATCGTCTTTTAGAGTTCTTCTGCATTGAGTGAGCCATTGTTGGCAAAATTCATCATATTCGGCAAAACTAGAAAATTTATCCCAATCGTCAGTAACACCATCAACAATGCTATTATCTGGCCTAGTAAGAGTTTGTTGTAGTTGTAAATTATATGGAGGATCGGCAAAAATTAAATCGAATGTTTTGTCGGGAAAGCCAGATAAAACATCACAACAATCACCGCAGATTATTTTGTTTATCTGCATAATTTACACAAACTTGATTGCCAAGATTTCGTAAAAAACTATTCCACCAGGAGTGGTAATTTCGATTTCGTCGCCAACTTCTTTACCAAGCAAGGCTCTGGCAACTGGCGAATTGGCAGAAATTAGGCCAAGATCAAGATTGGCTTCAAAATCACTAACAATTTGATAAGAAATTTCTTTTTTGCCGTTATCAAGCACCACAGTAGCACCAAAAACCGCTTTATTGCCATAAAGTTTAGCAATATAAACAACTTCGGCTCGGTTTAGTTTATCTTCGTAATCGGCAATTTGGGCTTCGATAAAGCCTTGTTTTTCTTTGGCAGAATGATATTCGGCATTTTCACGTAAATCGCCCAACTCTCGAGCGGCGGCAATTTGCTGAATAACTTTTGGACGATCGTGATTTTTTAAATTTTCGAGAGTTTCTCTTAATTTTTTATAGCCTTTTTCGGTGATGAGAAATTTTTGCATAAATTTTAATATTTATAGTTATCGGTTTTAAAAGGGCCTTTTGGATTAATTTTTAGATATTCTGCTTGTTCTTGGGTGAGATTAGTGAGCTCTGCTCCAAGCTTGGCAAGATGAAGTATAGCCACTTTTTCATCGAGATGTTTTGGCAAAATATAAACTTGATTTTGATAATTGCTATGATTTTGCCATAGCTCAATTTGAGCCATTACCTGATTTGTAAAGCTTGTTGACATCACAAAAGCACTATGCCCTGTGGCACAACCAAGGTTTAAAAGCCTGCCTTCGGCAAGTAAAATAAGCCTTTTGCCATTGGGAAAATTAATTTGATCGAGTTGCGGTTTGATATTTACCCATTTTAAATTTCTTAAATATTCTACTTCTATTTCGTTATCAAAATGCCCAATATTGCCTACAATAGCACAATCTTTCATGGCTTTCATATGCTCAAAAGTAATTACTGAAACATTACCTGTGGCGGTAATAAAAATATCGGCCTGACTTACCACTTTTTCTAGTGGCAACACACTAAAGCCAGCCATAGCAGCTTGTAAAGCACAAATGGGATCGATTTCGGTTACTATAACTCTAGCTCCTTGGCTTTTAAAAGCTTCGGCACAACCTTTGCCAACATTGCCATAGCCACAAACCACCACCATTTTACCTGCAATCATGATGTCGGTTGCTCTTTTTAAGCCATCTATAACACTTTCTTTGCAACCATATAAGTTATCAAATTTAGATTTTGTAACTGCATCATTAACATTAATTGCTGGCACTCTTAACCTGCCTTCTTGTTGCATTTGATAAAGCCGAGCTACACCTGTAGTGGTTTCTTCTGATAAGCCCTTAATATTTTTGAGTAAATCTGGATATTCTTCATGAATTATTTTGGTTAAGTCACCACCATCATCGAGAATTAAATTTGGCACCCAGCCATTTTTGCCAAAAATAGTTTGCCTGATGCACCAATCATATTCTTCAAGAGTTTCGCCCTTCCAAGCAAAAACAGGAATTCCAGCACTAGCAATTGCGGAAGCAGCCTGATCGACGGTAGAAAAGATATTACAAGAACTCCATCGAACCTCGGCTCCTAAATGCACCAAAGTTTCAATTAACACTGCGGTTTCAATAGTCATATGTAGGCAACCAGCAATTCTTGCCCCTTTTAACGGCAAACTATTGGCATATTCAGCTCTTAAAGCCATAAGACCAGGCATTTCGTTTTCGGCAAGGGTAATTTCGGCTCTGCCAAGTGAGGCAAGAGAAAGATCTTTTACTTTATAATCAAGCATTTATATAGGAGAAATAATGGTTAAACAAATAAACGGAACTATAAAAACATAACCAAAACTCAAAGGCTTGGTAGGTTTTAAAGCTTTAAAAACAGCAAAAAGAGTTATTGTTACCACTAAACAATAAAACAAAAAGTTTTCAATATTTAAAAGAACCGAAGCTAATAAAACAAATTTGCTATAACTAAAAAAATGTTGCTCATTAGCAAAAAGATAGGGGTTTTTATTGTAAATGATTTTATGTAAAGCAATCACAAAAAAAACACCAATCAAGCCAGAATATGCCATATTTAAAACTGTTTGATCTTGTAAAATTTTATCGGAACCAACAAAAAATAATACAAAAAGCAACACTTGATCGGGGAAAACTTTATGAGTAAAATCGCTAGCCATGGCCACCACTAAAGCAACACTTGCCAACGAATAAACAATAAATTTTTCGGTAAAACCAAAACTATAATAACAAACTAAAAACAATAAAACCGTGGTAAGCTCAACAAATAAATGTACTTTTGGCACAGGATGCTTACAAGCCCTGCATTTACCACGTGTAATTAACCAATTTAAAATAGGAATTAAATCGCGCGTAATGATGGTGGTGCCACAATTAGAGCAACGAGATTTTGGACCAAAATATCGACCAAAGCAAGATTCTTTTCGAGGTAGTCGATAGGCAAAAAGTGTGGCAAAAGAGCCAAAAGCAGCCCCAAAAATTAAAGTAAGAATAATACCAATAATTTGTTCTGTATTCATAGTTTTAATTAGTTGATTTTCTTTCAAGATATAATATAACATCTGCTCTATCTTGTGGTTTTTTTAAGCCAGCAAAAGCCATTTTAGTGCCTGCAATGTAATTTTTTGGCTTAGTGATAAATTGGTTTATTTCTTCAGCACTCCAAGCTCCGCCTTTGGCAATGAGAGCTTCGGAATAATTAAAACCAGCCATTGAGCCTTTTTTTCGACCAACAACAGAATAAAGATTTGGCCCAACTTTTGCCCCTTCGCCTTGGTTTATGTTGTGACAAGAAGAACATTTTTTAAAGATTTTTTCACCTCGAGCAAAATCGGCAGAAGCTAATAATTGGGATAAATCGGGGATTTTTTCTGGTGCCTTTACCACAGGCTTGCCGTCGGTAGCAAATTCAATAAAAAAACCTCTTTTATGAGGATTGGTGGCGCGATACAAAACATTAGCTACAACCGAAACTAAAACAACAATGATAAAAGCAAAAAATAAGCTAGCTGAAACATTAATAAGTTGTTTTTTATGCTGTAAAAATAATTTAAGCAAAAGTTTTTTCATTTATTTATAAAAACATTAATTAAACAAGGCAGATAAAGATTTCTCACAAACAATATTATTAATTGCTGTGGCTAAAAGGCAAGAAATATCAATTATTTCGATGTTTTTAGTGACTAAAGTATGGTCAGTTGGGTTTATTGAATTAGTAATAACTAATTTTTTGAGCTGAGAATTAGCAATTTTTTGCCAAGCATTTTGCGACAAAACACCGTGTGTAATGTAGGCAGAAACACTTTTTGCCCCTTGATTTATTAAAGCCGTAGCAGCATTGCATAAAGTGCCACCAGAATCAATCATGTCGTCAACAATAATGCAATTTTTATTAGCAATATTGCCAATAATATTCATCACTTCGCTTTCTCCGGGTTTGACTCGTTTTTTATCGACAATTGCTAAATCAACTGAAATTTTACTAGCAATATTTCTAGCCCTCACTAGGCCACCAACATCAGGCGAAACAAT
>CANEUR010000091.1 GCA_947441875.1 Rickettsiales bacterium
TACTGCAAATCTATTGCCGTAGATTGCTTCTAATTGTTGCAAGGTTTCAACTACTTGCACAATGCCAACACTATCGGCATATCGCAACAAACCACCACGAAAAGCAGGAAACCCAGTGCCAAAAATCATTGCCAAATCAAGCTGCTTAGCATTTGCTATAACCCCTTCTTCTAAGCATTTACTGGCTTCATTTATCATGCTGTAAATACAACGAGAGATAATAGTTTTTTTATCTATTTTTTGCTCATATTTGATAAGTTGAGGCTTTATTTCTTGCAAAATTGCCGATATTTTTTTATTAACCAAACCTTTTTTATTATTGTTGTATAAATAAAAACCAGCACCTGATTTTTTGCCTAATATATTTTCTTTTTGCAAGGCATTTAGCAATAAAGCAACTTGCATTCTTTCGCCATAAGCCTGTTGCAAAGAGTTAGCCACCTTAGCACCAATATCGATTCCAACGGTATCGGCCAAAGTAAAAGGGCCCATTGGCAAACCAAATTCTTCGATGATATTATCGATTGCCAAAATTGGTAAATCTTCTTGTAGTAAATACATAGCCTCGTTTAAATAGCGAAGCAAAATACGATTTACTAAAAAGCCCGCCACATCTTTAACCACTACCGCAGTTTTGCCGAGCTGTTTAGTGAGTGTTAAAAGCTTTTCTATGGTTTCTGGCGAAGTTTTTTCGCCTGCGATAATTTCAACCAAAGGCATTTTATTCACAGGATTAAAAAAATGCAAACCAGCAAATCTAGTAGGATTATTAAGAGCCAAAGATAGTTCGTTAATTGATAGAGAAGAAGTGTTAGAAACAATTATTGCCGAATCATTCGAAGCAGATTCTATTTCTTGCAATACTTTTTTTTTGATTTGAGTATTTTCTACCACTGCTTCAATAATAAGCTCGGCATTAGAAAAACCATTATAATCAAGAGCAGGACTAATTTTTAGAATTTTTTGCTCAAGTTTGGTTTGGGTGATTTTTTTTATCTCTTTTAGCTGATTAAATATTTTTAAAACCGCAGAATAAGCTAAGGCAATTGCTTGATTATTAATATCTTTTACAATAATATTTATGCTTTTATTAGCGAATAACCAAGCAATACCACCACCCATAATGCCAGCACCAACTAATGCCACTTTCACTGGCTGAAACTTAGAATTGTTATTAGTGAGTTTTTTAACTTCTTCTTGAGTAAAAAATAATTCTATTAAATTTTTAGCAATCGAGCTGTGAACTAATTCAACAAAAGCCTCTTGCTCAATTAACAAACCCCTGTTTATTGATTTTTTGTAAGTTCTTTTTATTACTTCTAAAGCATAAAAAGGAGCAGGATAATTGCCCTTAGTGACTTTAAAAAGATTTTTTTTAGCCCGATGAAAAATAAAAAATTTTAAAATTTTTTCTTGCCAATAAAAACTTTTTGATAACTTTTCTCTGGTAAGCAAGGCTTCATTTTTATTGTTATTTTCTAAAATATCGCTAACAAATTTAGTAAGATTAGTATTTAAAAAAGGTTTATGAGTAATATCATCAACCAAGCCTATTTTAAAGGCCTGCAAGGCATCTATTGATTTACCAGTCAAGATTAATTTCAAAGATTGCACCAAGCCAATAAGAGCTGGTAATCGTTGTGTGCCACCAAAACCAGGAATAATGCCTAAATTAACCTCTGGCAAACCTAAAATGGTTTTTTCAGAAACTATAGCAACCCTATATTTGCAAGCAAGGGCAAGCTCTAAGCCACCACCAAGGCAAGATCCTTCTATTACCGCAATAGTTGGTATTTTTAAATCAGAAATTCGATTAAATAATTTATTGGCAAAATTCAGTTTGGCGATGGTTTGAGAGCTGTTGTTAAGTTGCTTAATTTCATTTATATCGGCACCAGCAATAAAATTATGTTCTTTTGCCGAACTAATTAATAAAACCCTAATTGCTTTGTTACCATCAACCACATTTATAGCTTTTTCTAGATCTAAAAGTGTGTTTTCGTTTAATTTATTAACTTTTTCATTTTCAAGATTAATGATAAGGTTAGCAATGCCATTATTTTCGATGTGAAGAGAAATAGAATTTGATTTCATATTTTTTTAGAAATAGCAATAGCAATTTTAGTGGTTGCCGAAATAAATTTATATAAAGGCTTGAAAGCTATAAATTGCTTTGCTTGATTATTATAAGCTAAATCACGATGCTCTAGCTCTTCTTGTTTAAATTCAGAGATTTTTGTTGTTAGATCGAAATGATTCTTGGAATTTTGTAAATAATTAAGTTGTTGTTGGTAGTGTTTATCGATAACCTCTTCTACAGCAACAGTGCAAACCATTGCAGCCTTTTTACTAATAAAAGCTGTAACAAAACCCAAAGCAAAACCGCCCATTTTCCAGATTGGTTGCATAATGGTTGGTCTTATTTGCCTATTAATAATTTGCTGATTGAAGTAATCAAAATGCTTCTGCTCTTGTTTAAGCATTTCTTGAGTTAATTTTAACTGTGGAAGTTGATTTTTTAAACAAAAGGCGAAAATTTGACCTTCATAAATAACCTTTGCACCCATTTCTCCTGCATGGTTAACTCTTATAATTTCTGCAAGAGATTGATTTGGCATAGTTTTAATCTTCTATTTTGATGTTTTCAGAAATAAAAGAACTCTCGGTGAGCTCTAGGTTTGATTCAGATTCTTCGGCAATGGCATCGGCAATTGAACTTTCGTCGTTAATAGTGCTTACCGCTCCTTTATTTTTAATGGCAATAATAATATTATTTTTTTGAACTTCTATATCGATTAAATTATAAGCAATTTCTCTTAAAGCTATAACTGCAGGCTTTTCTTTTTTATCTAGTGTGGTTGGAGCTCCAGATAAAATATTTTTAGCTCTATTGCCAGCAATTAAGCATAGCTCAAAGCGATTTGGAATATTTTGAACACAATCTTCAACTGTTATTCTAGCCATTTTATTGAGGGTTTTTATTTAATTACTTGGTACCTGCGGCCGGACTTGAACCGGCAAGAGCGTTAAGGCTCCACGGATTTTAAGTCCGTTATGTCTACCAATTCCATCACGCAGGCAAGAGAGCTTTATGTTTTATATTGCTTCAAACACAAAAAACATATCGATAATTTTAAAACATCAATTTTATTTAATCAACAACTTTTTTACCTTATTGCTTAAAAAAAATGAATATTAAAAAAAATACAATTTTCAATTTTAAAATGTTGACATTAATTTTCTTTTTTTGCTATTATTAATGGTAGCCAAAAATAATTTTATAAATAAATCCAAAAATAATATGTCTCATAATTTTGTAAAATCTGCATTAATATTTTTTGCTTTAAGCTCTCTTTTTGCCTGTCAAAATCTTAAAAATCGCTCTTTAGTAAAAGATAAAAAAGAAGAATCAAAAGAAATCGAATTAAATACTCCTCCTTTGCAAGCCCCTCAAGAATCTTTTAAACCAATTGAAAATGAGCAACAAGCCAACGAAATAAATAAACAAACAGAGCAAGAGCAACAAGAAATAGAGGTTCCAGACAGAATCTTATTCGGCTACGATTCTTCCGACATTTCCCAAGAAGCCAAAGCTTCACTTGATATTCAAGTTGATTGGTTAAAAAGCGATTCTAGCATCAAGGTTATTATCGAAGGTCATTGCGACGAAAAAGGAACCAGAGAATATAACATTGCTCTTGGCGAAAAAAGAGCTAATTCAGTTAAAAAATATTTCTTAAAAAAAGGTATCTTGCCAGAAAGAATAAAAGTTATTTCATACGGCAAAGAAAAGCCAGCATTTTTCGGCACTTCCGACGATATTTTAGCTAAAAACCGCCGAGCAGTTTTAGTTGTTAAAGAGTAATGAATGATAGGCAAACTTTCTGGAATAACCGAATTTATCACCGAAGATAGTTGTATTATTAATGTTTCTGGTGTTGGTTATGTTGTTTTTATCTCACAAAAAACTTCAAATTTATTAAAAACACAAAACCACAATTCCCCACAACAATTAACTAATCTTTTAATCTCCACAATTGTTAAAGATGCCGCCATAGAACTTTATGGCTTTCTTTCTTACGATGAAAAATCTTGGTTTATTGAACTTAATAAGGTTCAAGGTGTTGGTGCCAAAATGGCTCAAAAAATACTCAGTGCCCTAGAAATTAACGAAATCGCTCAAGCCCTTATCACTTGTGACACAAAGTTATTTACCACCATTGGTGGAATTGGCAACAAACTAGCCACTAGAATTACCAATGAATTAAAAGATTCGCCTTATAAACTAAATTATATTACCGACAATAAAAATCAACATACAAAACAAAATTTTACTACTCATAGTCAAAATACTTCTGACGCTATTTCTGCTCTTGAAAATTTAGGTTATCGCAAAACAGATTGCTTAAATATTATAAATAATCTTATCAAAAACCAACCAGACATAACCTTAGAACAGCTTATTACTAACTCTCTACGTGAACTTTCTAAAAAAAAATAATTTTATTTATATTTTATGATAAGGATGGTTACTGATAATTGTTTGAGCTCGAAAAATTTGCTCACATAACAAGACCCGAACCAGTAAATGAGGCAAAGTGAGTAAACTCAAAGACCAAACAAAATTAGTTTTTTGCTTCAAATAATCA
>CANEUR010000092.1 GCA_947441875.1 Rickettsiales bacterium
GATGACAGCTATTCCACTGATAGTATTGGTAAATATTTTTCTGCCTTAGCAAACGAAGCAAATCTTAAAAATATTGAAAAAGCTTGGTTAATTTTTGGGATTAATGATAAAACACATAAAATTATTTCAACTAATTTTCGTAAAGAACCTGAAAAATTGCAAAATATTAAGCAACATATTGTAGAAAATACACAGCCAAAGATTAGTTTTCGTAATATTTATGAATATTTTACAAAAGATGATGAAAGGGTTATTTTATTTGAAATTCCTGCAGCGCCAAAAGGAATGCCGATTTCATGGAAAGGGCATTATTATGGTAGAAATGGTGAAAGCTTAGGAGCTCTTGATTTAACTAAATTAGATCAAATTCGCAAACAAACTTTAGCTACAGATTGGTCGGCACAAATCGTTGCCAATGCCACAATAGCAGATTTGGACGAAACTGCTATCAAAAAAGCATATGATATATTTACCAAAGAACATATAAATCGTTTTTCAGCAGAAGAAATAGCTAGCTGGAGTATAGAAAAATTTCTTGATAGAGCAAAACTAACTATTGACGGAAAAATTACAAGAACGGCAATTTTATTACTAGGCAAGCCAGAATCTTCCGCTAAAATCTCACCTCATCAAGCTGCCATTACTTGGAAACTTGAAGGGCAAGAAAGAGCCTATGAACATTTTGGTCCACCTTTTTTACTTAACACAACTGCGGTTTATCAAAAAATTCGTAATATTAAAATTAGACTTCTGCCCTATAATCAATTAATTGCACAAGAAATGCTAAAATATGATGAAAAAATTGTTCTTGAAGCACTGCATAATTGCATAGCTCATCAAGATTACGATATGAATGGTAGAATTATTGTCACTGAAAAGCCTGATAAATTAATTTTCGAAAATGTAGGTAGTTTTTTTGAAGGGAAGCCAGAAGATTATATTTTAGGAGAAAAAACCCCATGTTGCTACAGAAATCTATTTCTTGTAGAAGCTATGGTTTTATTGAATATGATAGATAAAATGGGTTATGGAATTTATGATATGAATAAACGTCAAACAAAAAGATATTTACCGCTTCCTGATTACGATTTGTCTAATGCTAACACACTAAATCCAACTGTTAAGATGATTGTATATGGTGATTTTATTGATTTAGCATATAGCAAAATTTTGATGGAAAAAACCGATTTATATTTGAGCGAAATTATTGCATTAGATCGTGTGCAAAAAAAATTAGCTTTATCAAAAGAGGAGATTTATAATCTTAAAAGAAAAAAATTAATAGAAGGCAGAAAACCTAATTTTTATGTTTCGGCAATAGTTGCCGAAGTTACAGATAAAAAAGCTGAATATGTTAGAAATCGTCCACAAGATGATGCTCATTACATTAAATTAATTACTGATTATATTGTTAAATATAAAAAAGTCACAAGGAAAGAAATTGACAACTTGATTAAAAAACACTTAAGTGAAATTTTAACCGAAGATCAAAAAGTAAGAAAAATTCATAAATTTATTATAAAAATGCATAAATCTGGTATTATTTATAATGAAGGCACTAGAGCAAAGCCAATTTGGAGGGTTTGTGATACTGTTAATAACAAAATAAACAAAAGATAAACAAAAAGATAAAGGAAACTGCCACCGAGCCAGTAAAATCAACTATATTGCTTTATTAAAATTATGTTAATAAAATAAACAAAAGATAAACAAAAAGATAAAGGAAACTGCCACCGAGCCAGTAAAATCAACTATATTGCTTTATTAAAATTATGTTAAAAAAATAAATAAAAAGATAAAGGAAACTATCAAAAAAATAACAACATCAAATTATGCAACAAGAACCATCTTTAAACGATTTTATGCAACAGCCAGCTGGTGTTGCAGGAGTTAAAAAAATTATTTTAGTAGCCTCGGCAAAAGGCGGGGTTGGCAAATCTACCGTGGCAGTTAATTTAGCGGTGAGTTTGGCAAAAGAAAATCTCAATGTTGCCTTGGTTGATGCCGATATTTATGGTCCTTCTGTGCCACATTTGCTAAATTTAAACACCAAGCCAGCAATGCAAAATAATTTGCTGTTGCCACTTGTGGCTTATGGGGTTAAATGTATTTCGATTGGCTCACTCATTGATGCAAATTCAGCTGGGGTTTGGCGAGGCCCGATGATAACTAAAATTTTATATCAATTAATCAGAAGTGTAAATTGGCAGTTTGATAATCAAAAAGTTGATGTGATGATAGTTGATATGCCTCCTGGCACTGGCGATGTTTATTTGAGTATGGCAGAAAAATTTCCGATTTTTGGGGTGGTGGGGGTTTCTACTCCGCAACAATTGGCGGTGCTTGATTTAGTAAGATCTCTTGATTGTTTTGAAAAGCTTAAAATTAATATTTTGGGTTTGGTTGAAAATATGTCTTATTTGTTAAATCACAACCAAGAAAAACAATTTATTTTTGGCAAAAATACTTTGCAACAATTGGCAAAAGAAAATAATTTAAAAATTCTCGCCGAAATACCGCTTGATGTAAATATTAATATCGCTTGCGATTTACAAATTCCGGTGGTGATAAAATTTCCACAAACAATTGCTAGTTTAGCCTTTGAAAAAGCTACTTCTTCCATTATGAAAATGTTGAACCACTAATTATATTTCGCTTTATACCATTTTTGGCATAAATATTAACTATAATGCTATTTTTTGTTAAAATTTCCTAACTTTAAAATTAGCCTCTAACTGCCCCTTTCATATTTGGGCGTATTTTAAAAACCTCGCACACAGGCTATGGGTTGATAAATATAGTAGAAAATATCATTGTATCAATATTTTGATTTTCAGGCAAAGATAATTTTATATTGCCATGTCTTGAATATCAAAATTCATCGGCATCGATATTTATTGTTAGCACTTCGTTTTATTAACCCAAGTAACTTGATTAAAATTATCGGCATTTTCATCGATTAATTCAAGCTTACCAAGTTCTTGATATTTAAGTAATAAGTGCGATCTGTAGAATTATTGTTGGTGGTAATAATAAAATCAACTTTAACTAGTAAAGTCGTTACTAATTTTTAGTTTATTTTCAATATTTTTTTTATGCTCTTTTTATTTTAAAAAACTTGTTATTTAAATAAAAAAGGCTGTTTTATTGATAGCAAAACTAACAAAACAGCCTTTTTTTATAAAAAAAATTTAAAACTAAATTTTACCAGCGGTAGTGTGCAAAAGCTTTATTTGCTTCGGCCATTTTAAATACTTCTTCTTTTTTCTTAGCGGCCCAACCTTTGTTTTCTAGAGAATCAAGAACTACAGAAACAACTTTATTGGATAGTTTTCGCCCTTTGATGTTTTCGATAGAAATTTTTAGCCATTTTAAAGCTAAAGCAGAGCCTCTTCTGGCAGAAACCTCAACAGGAATTTGATAGGTTGCTCCACCTATTCTACGTGAACGAACCTCAATTTTTGGAGTAATAACTTCAAGAGCTTCTTTAAAGATATCGATGGGAGATCTTTTTAATTTTTTTTCGAGATCGTCAAAAGCATCGTAGATAGCTTTTTCAACTACTGATTTTTTTCCGTCGTTCATTAAGCGGTTAACAAATCTAGATACTATTACTTCTTTGTATTTTGCATCTGGGAAAATTTTTCTGATTTTTGCAGCTCTTCTTCTCATAAAATTGTAAATGATTGTTAAAAGATTTATTTAGGTTTTTGGGCACCGTATTTAGAACGGGCTTGTTTACGATTTTTTACACCTTGAGTATCGAGAGAACCTCGTACAATATGATAGCGAACACCTGGTAAATCTTTTACCCTTCCGCCTCTTATTGCTACAACAGAGTGTTCTTGCAAATTATGACCTTCGCCTGGAATATAGGCTATAACTTCAAAGCCATTTGTGAGTTTTACTCTGGCAACTTTTCTTAAGGCAGAATTCGGTTTTTTTGGAGTTGTTGTGTATACTCTAGTGCAAACACCTCTTTTTTGGGGGCAAGAACTTATAGCGGGAACTTTGTTTTTTGCTGTTTGTTTAACCCTTGGTTTTCTTATTAACTGATTAATTGTAGGCATATAAATAAAAAACAAAACATAGCAATTGCTAATGTTTTAATTAGAAAAATTTGTTATTATTTTAAAGCTTAATATTATAAGGTCAAGTATTTTTTATGCTTATTATGAAGTTTTTTTATTTTCCGATACAAAATTTAGTAAAAATCTGATCTAATAAATCTGTGTGAGTAATTTTGCCAGTAATGAAGCCAAGTTCGTTGCTAGCAATTCTGAGATTTTCAAAAGCAATTTCTGGATAAGGTGATAAACAAAAATCTTGTAAAGCTTGCAAGGTATTTTGCAAAGCTAAGCGATATCTTTGGTTGGTAATAAGATTATTGCAAGTGCTAGGAATGATGTTTTTTACTTTACGATGTAAAATTTGTTTAAGTTCAAGAATATTAATATTTTGTAATAAAGAAATTTCAATGATATCGAGTTGTTTTTTTTGTAATAAAAATAGAATTTTTGTTAATTTATGTGATTTTTCTTGATCAATTTTATTAATCACGACCAAGGTATTTTGTGGTAAAAATTCGCTAGTTAAGTTTTTAGGTAATTTAGGATTAGTAGCATCAATAAC
>CANEUR010000093.1 GCA_947441875.1 Rickettsiales bacterium
GCCAAAAGATACAGCCCGAATTAGGGTGCAAATTTCGGCAGCTCACGAAAAAGAGCATCTCGATACTGCAATTAATGCTTTTATTGAGGTTGGTAAAAAATTAAAAGTTTTAAAATAAATAATGCTAGCAAGTTTTGCAATTCATCAATCTGTCGGTAAAAAGCATTTTACAGAACCTAATCTTTTTTTGCAAAACTTAAATTATTCTGTGCATAATTGCGATTTTCACCTAGATTATGCAAAAATTATTAATTCTACAGCCTTTCGCAGGCTTCAATATAAAACCCAAGTTTTTGTTAACGATCAAGGAGATCATTATCGCACCAGACTTACTCATTCGCTAGAAGTTGCCTACATTGCTCGATTTTTGGCAACAGAGCTTAATATAAACTCTATTTTAGCCGAAAATATTTCGCTTGCTCACGATCTTGGTCATCCACCATTTGGGCATGCTGGCGAAGAGGCTCTTAATAGTAAAATGCAAGATTTTGGAGGTTTTTACCATAACGATCATACTTTAAAAATTCTAACCCAAATCGAAAATTACTCGGCAAATTATACTGGTTTAAACTTATCTTGGGAAATGCTTGAAGGTGTAGTTAAGCATAACGGAAGAATTTTACAACCATCTATTGCTATTGCAGATTATAATCAAAAATTCGATTTACAACTAAACAAAAATCCTTCTCTCGAAGCTCAAATTTCTTCTTTAGCCGATGATATTGCTTATAATAATCATGATTTAGAAGATGGTTTAAGAGCTAATTTATTTCTAGTTTCTGATGTTTTAAAATTACCGCTAGTTGGCGATGTGTATAATAAGTTATTAACTGAATATTCTAATTTAAAAACCGAAATTTTGGTATGCGAAGCAAAAAAACAGCTTACTTTATTAATGATGTTTGATGTTATTAATCAAACTAAGCAAAACTTACAAAATTTCAATATCACTAGTTTTACACAAATACAAGATCAAGAAAATTTTATCGCCAGTTTTTCGCCAGAAATGCTTAACACACAACAACAAATTAAAGCTTTTTTACATAAAAATATGTATAAGCATAACTTGGTTAACTCCATGACCAATAACGCTAAAAAAATAATTACTAATTTATTTGATTTTTATTTGAAAAATCCAAACCATTTGCCAAATAATTTTAATCAGCAAAATCTTGCCGAGATTATTTGCAACTATATTGCTGGCATGACCGATCGCTTTGCTTATCAAAAATATCATGAATTTATATAAATTAATATGTAAAATATGCTAAATAAAATTTTTAATTCTAAATGGTTTAAGTTTTTCATAACCATTGTCTTTGTTTATCTTCTTTATATTAATTCAAAAGAAGATAAACAATCAATTAGTAATGCCTTAAATACAGACAACTTACAACAAGGAATGAAAACTTTAAGCAATGCTATTGAAAATTATAATTATTATAACAATCAAAAAAATAGCAATTTAAAAGAAACGAACAACATCAATCAGCCCAATTTACAACTAAACATCAAAGATTATAACAACAGCACCTTAAACAATCTTAACTCCCCTAAAAGTAAATGCCAAGATAAATTAAAACTCGAAGTTGCCATTTATGATAACAAACAAGAACTAATTCAAAAAGAACAAATTGAGGTGATTTTAGGTAGCCAACAAAACTTATTTCTTGAGCAAATAGCAAGCAACTTGTCTACTGAAAATTGGCGATTGGTTGAGGTTCCTATGGGTTATAAAACCAACAATCCTAAAATAGATAACTTGTTGCAATCTAATATTTTAGAGTATAGAATTATTATTTTAGATCTAACACCTAATTTTTCTACCGAAATTATATGCAACTAAAACAATATTTTTTTAGTAATAAACCAAATAATCAAACAACAACAAGCAATACAAATAGCCAAAAAGCTGAATATAATAAATTTTTTTACGATTACTTGCCTCTTATTGTTTTTTTTATCACCTACAAGTTAAATAAAGGTCCAGATAATTTACTAGTATCTTCTTTATCAATGATTATTGTCAGTGTTATAATAATTTTGCTTGGTTATTTTAAAACTAAAACAATTCCTAAAGTGCCAACTTTTACCACCGTTATTTTTGCATTTTTTTGTGGTTTATCAATTTATAGCAATAACCCAAATTTTTTAAAAATCAAGCTTACCATTATTAATTTGGTTTTTGCACTCTTGCTTTTTTACTCTTTTTTTGCTAAAAAAATTTGGCTTTCTTATTTATTTGGCGAGCAAATAAAACTTCCCAATCATATTTGGCAAAAACTCTCGCTTAATTTTGCTTTATTTTTTTTATTTTTAGCCATCATCAATGAAGTTATTTGGCGAAATTTCGACACCGATTTTTGGGTGAATTTTAAAATATTCGGAGCCACTTTACTTTCGATTTTTTTCATTTTTTCGCAAATTCCTTTAATTATCAAAAATAAACTTAATTAAGTTATGGCTGTAGTTTTTTCTGGCACACAATCTACTGGTAGCCTGCACTTAGGTAATTATTTAGGAGCCATTATTAATTGGCTTTCACTACAAAAACATCACCAGTGTTGGTTTGGAGTAATGAATTTACATTCTATAACCATCCCTCAAAACCCTCAGCAACTCAAACAAAACACTCTACTTACCGTTGCTACTTATTTAGCTTGTGGCTTAGATACTACAAAATCTACTATTTTTGTGCAAAGCAAAGTTTCGCAACACAGCGAATTAGCCTGGGTTTTAAACACCATAACTCCTATTGGATGGCTTAAAAGAATGACTCAATTCAAAGATAAAAGCCAAAAACTCAAAGAAGAAAACATTAATTTAGGCTTATTTGCCTACCCAATTTTAATGGCTTGTGATATTTTACTTTACAATGCAAATTTAGTACCAGTTGGCGAAGATCAAAAACAACATTTAGAGCTCACTTGTCATATCGCCTCTGCTTTTAATCGACAGTTTAACACCAATATTTTTACCCTGCCTGAACCTTTAATTTTTCAACAAAACAAAAGAGTTATGTCGCTACAAGATGCTAGTAAAAAAATGAGCAAATCCGATGCATCTGATTTATCTAAAATAAATTTAAATGATACTCCAGAGCAAATTTTACATAAAATTAAAAAAGCCAAAACCAATTCTAGCGGAGTTTTTAATTACAACCAAGAGCAACAGCCAGAACTTTATAACTTAATCAATATTTTTACTAGCTTTAGTCAAAAAAATTCGCAAGAAATTATCGATATTTATCAAAATAGTGGTTATGGTAAATTTAAAAACGATTTAGCCGAATTAATAATTTCTTCCCTTACTCCTATTTGGCAAAAAACTCAACAACTTTTAAACGATCAAACTTATTTAGAAGAAATAATTTTGCAAGGCAACGAAAAAGCACAACAACAAGCTAAAAAAAAGCTTGCCGAAGTATTTAATTTATTAGGTCTATGACAAAAAACATCTATATCACCACCCCTATTTATTATGTCAACGATGCTCCACATATTGGTCATGCCTACACTTCGGTTGCTTGCGATACTTTGGCAAGGTTTTATAATCTTTATAACCATCAAGTACATTTTTTAACTGGCACCGATGAGCATGGTCAAAAGGTTGAAAAATCAGCTCTTATCAAAAACCTTGAGCCGCAGCAATTCTGCAATGAAGTTTCGCAAAAATTTCGTCAATTAGCTTCTTTTCTTAATTTAAGCAACAACGATTTTATCCGAACTACCGAAACAAGGCACATCAAAACTGTTGAAAAATTTTGGCAAATTTTACAAGATAACGGTTATATTTACAAAGGAGTTTACGAAGGTTGGTATGCCGTGCGTGATGAAGCTTTTTATGCCGAAAGCGAAATTATTAATGGCAAAGCTCCTAGCGGTGCCGAGGTAACTTGGCACAAAGAAGAAAGTTATTTTTTTCGACTTTCTGCCTTCGAACACAAGTTATTAGCTCTTTACGAAGCTGTGCCAGATTTTATCAAACCAATTTCACGATATAACGAAGTGGTTTCATTTGTTAAAAGTGGCTTAAAAGACTTATCAATTTCACGTAACTCTTTTTCTTGGGGAATAAAGGTTCCAAACGATGAGCAAAATATTATTTATGTGTGGCTCGATGCCCTCACTAATTATCTTTCCGCCCTTGATTTTAATAACAACTCTACTCAATATCAGCAATTTTGGCAAAAAGGAAGCCCTATTCATATTGTAGGCAAAGATATTATTAGGTTTCATGCTGTTTATTGGCCAGCTTTTTTAATGGCTGCCAACATTAACTTACCCCACACCATCTATGCTCACGGCTGGTGGACTAACTCTGGTCAAAAAATTTCAAAATCTCTTGGCAATGTTATCTGCCCTTATCAAGAAGTGATTTATCTACAAAATAAAATGGCTTCTTTTAATTTAGAACAATCATTTACTCAAAATATTGCTATCGATTATTTTCGTTATTTTTTACTAAAAGAAGTTCCTTTTGGTAACGACGGCGATTATTCACAAGAAAGCCTAGTTGCAAGAATTAATGCCGAATTAGTTAATAACGTTGGCAACTTAATTCAACGATGCCTCGCTATGGTTATCAAAGAGTTTTCTGCTGGTTTACCTGCCAATAAAAACTCA
>CANEUR010000094.1 GCA_947441875.1 Rickettsiales bacterium
AAAATATGTTAAAACACTACATTCCCGAGGTTGAGGCGGTTGAGCAGGTTGAAGAAGATTAAATAAAACAGCAATTATGCCACATTATTATTTTTTAGTTGTTATTGCGTTTGTGTTGCAAATTTTTCGCCATTACGAACAAAAAAAATTAATCGATCACTTTAATAAAAGCACCATTACTTTAATGAGGTTTTTATTGCCACTGCCTTTTGCTGTTGTTTATTTAACAATATTTCATCATCTATTAGATTTAAAATTTTTATTGCTATCGGCGGTTGTTTCTGTTTTGCAAATCAGTGGCGGGATTTTGCTATTAAAAAGTCTATCAAAACAAAACTTTGCCAATAGTATGGCATTAGTGCATACCGAATTATTATTTGCCGTTTTGCTTGGAATTTGTTTTTTTGAGCAAAACATTACTTGGTTAATGTTTTTTACTATTGTTGTTATTGTTTTAGCAATATTTTTAATTGGCAATTTTAACATTAGCAAAAGCCAAAAAATTATCAATAAAGCTAGTATTTTTGCTCTTTCTTCGGCTTTTATTTTTGCAATGAATGCTTTTTTATTGAAAGAAACCTCTTCATATTTTATCAAAATTAATACAAACATCAATCATACTAATTCTGCTGTAACTCTATTTTTTGCTACACACTTATTTCATAATATTTTTCTTATCACCTATAAAATTACTCAAAAAAATTTATTCATAGAAATGAAAAAAATATTTAAATACGAAAGTGGTTTTTCTTTTATTAAAATTGGTTCAATAAGTAGCCTCACAACCGCCTTGTGGTATTACACTTACACTGTTGGCGATATAATGATGGTTAAAGCAATATCGCAACTAGAAGTTTTGTTGGCAGTTGTTATTTCACACTATTTCTTGAAAGAAAAATTTAGTTATAAAGAAATCATTGGCATTTTATTGTTGCTAATTGGCTTGTTGTATTTAATTTATCTCAAAAATTAGCAAAAAAGATGTTTTTATATCGAGTTTTGCTTGCCGACACTACCCCGGCCAACCAAAGGTCGCCACCCCTTCTGCAAGAAGGGGAATATTCGAGAACTGCTATCAACATCAATCCATAAAAAAAATCTTGCATTTTAGCAACTTTGTTTTTAATATTAGCTAGGTTAATTAACTTTATAAAAATAAAATGACTATCTTGAAATCTTCTTTTTTAAAAAGCTTTGTGGCAGGCTTTATTGCTTCTACAACCTTAACTTTTATAAAGTTAAAAAAACAAAATTTTACCTCCGAAAAAACCGCTTTAAGCAAAGATTTTTTATTTATCACCAAAGATAAAAATACTGCAAAATTTAAACTTTCTCAAAATGCAAACAACAAATAAAAATAAACCAGAAAATGATAAATCTGCTTTAATAAATCTTACCTCTAAAGAGCAAAATTATCGTCATCAACAACAAACCAAGCAACAAAAATTAAACAATTATTTTTATTTTCTTGGTTTAATACTTGGTTTTATTTATAATATTTTTTTACTCTATCTCGTTTATCAACTGATACAAAACAGTCATTATCTACTTGCTCTTTCATTGTTTACAATTAATGCTATATTAATTTTTGGTTCTTTTGCTATTTTATCATTTAGCAGAAAGTCTAATAATCATAAACTAATCAAACATCATCATAAAAAACAACATCGCGATCAATAATATTATATGTCTTCTCTTCTTTCTAAAAACTGGCAGTCAGCTCTTTTAGATAGTCGAGCGGTGCTTACTTTACAGCAAAAATGTCAAATATCCGAAGTTTTAGCAAGTTTACTTTATTTAAGAGGTATTAATCATCAGCAAGTTGCTAGTTTTTTAGATCCTAAACTAAAAAATATCCTACCTAACCCAAACGAACTACAAGGCATTGATATTGCTTGTCAAAATGTTTATGAAGCTTTATTAAATAATAAAAAAATTACCATTTTTGCCGATTACGATGTTGATGGAGCTACTTCTTCAGCTATTTTAGTTTTGTTTTTGCGTGCTTTAAATATTGAGGTTGATGTTTATATTCCAGATCGCATTCTAGAAGGCTATGGCCCAAATGTTGAGGCTCTTTTACAGTTAAAAAATAATGGCGCCGATTTGGTTATTATGGTTGATTGTGGCACGGTAGCTTTTGCACCACTGCTTGCTGCCAAAGAGGCGGGTCTTGATATTATTGTTATCGATCATCATTTAGGGGTTTTAGAAAAACCTCCAGCAATTGCTATTATCAATCCTAATTCTTTAGGAGAAACCTTCTCTCACAAAAATTTATGTGCTGCAGGAGTGGTGTTTTTGTTTTTGGTGGCATTAAATCAAAAACTACGTCAATATAATTTTTTTTCACAAAAAAACATTACCGAGCCAAATTTATTTAATCTACTCGATTTAGTTGCTTTAGGTACGGTATGCGATGTAATGCCTTTAGTTGATTTAAACCGAGCCTTTGTAAAAATTGGCTTACAAGTTTTGGCAACTAGAAAAAATCTAGGGCTAAAAACTCTTTGCGATTTAGCTAATCTTACTCAAAAACCAAATGTTTATAGCTTGGGTTTTGTTATTGGTCCAAAAATAAATGCCGGAGGTAGAGTTGGTAATGCTAATTTAGGCTCAAAATTACTCACTTGTCAAAACGAACACGAAGCACAAAAAATAGCGGTTTTGCTAAATAATTTTAACGAACAGCGTAAAAATCTTGAAAATCAAATTTTACAAGAAGCTATTTTACAACTCGAAAACAAAAAAGCAGGCTTTTCGCATCTTGATGATATTATTTTTGCAGTTGGTAATAATTGGCATCAAGGAGTTATTGGCATTATTGCCTCGCGTTTAAAAGATTTATATCACAAACCGGTTGCGGTAATAACCATTATTGATAATCAAAAAGCGAAAGCATCTTGTCGCTCTGTTGCTGGGGTTGATTTTGGTAAGGCAATATTAGAAGCGAAACTACAAGGTTTTTTATTAGAAGGAGGTGGTCATGCCATGGCGGGAGGTTTTAGTGTGGCACCTCATAAAATTAACGATTTACATAAATTTTTTAATCAAAATCTTGCCAAATCTCTTCAAAATAGCTTAAACAATAAGGTTTATCAATACGATTTTGCTCTTGATTGGTCTATGATGAATATAAATTTATTACAAGAAATAGCAAAAATGGAGCCTTTTGGTTTAGGAAATCATCAGCCTATTTTTTTGCTAAAAAATATTTATAAAATTAATGCTAAAAAAGTAGGAGCAAAACAAGAACATATAAGTTGTGTTATTGCCAGCAAAACTCCTCTTGGTTTAAAAAATCAGGGCAATGCCATTGCTTTTCGCTCTACCAATAATGCTATTGGTGATTTTTTGTTAAACTCAAAAAATAATAATTTTTCCGCCATCGGTTGTGTAAATTTAAACTATTGGTTTAATGTTGCTAAAATTCAACTAACTATCGACGATATTTATTGTTAAAAAATGATTTTAGAATTCGATCTTATCAAGAAATATTTTTTACCTTTAGTGCATAGCAAATTTGCTTATAATTTACAAAACGATGTGGCAAAAATATCGGTGCCAAAAGGCTATCAACTGGTGGTAAGTAAAGATGTTATGGTTGAAAATGTGCATTTTTTAAAGCAAGATGGTGGTTATAAAATTGCTTCAAAACTTCTTCTTACTAATCTTTCTGATTTGGCCTCAAGCGGGGCTAAACCTTTATATTATATGCTTGGTTTTAGCAAAAATAATAGTCTAGACGAAAATTTTTTTCAACAATTTTCTTTGGGGCTTGATAATTTACAAAAAAAATTTAAAATCTCATTAATTGGTGGTGATACAGTTTTAGCCGATCCTTTGGTGTTTTCTATCACTATTTTTGGCATTACCAAAAATATTTTACATCGAAATAAAGCCAAAGAGCAAGATCTAATTTTTGTTTCAGGAAATATTGGCGATGCAGGGCTTGGTTTAATTTTAAGCCAACAATCTCAACTGAATTTACCAAAATATGCTTCTAAATTATTACAAGCTCATTTTTTTCCTACTCCGCAACTTGCCTTGGGTTTTAATTTAAGTCAATTAAAATTAAGCAACACTGCTATCGATATTTCGGATGGTTTGCTTGCCGATTTAAAACACATTTGTAATAATTCTAGTTTAGATGCTCACATTTTTTTTGATAAAATTCCTATTTCAGCTAGTGCAAAAAAATTTTTAGCTAATAATAAACAACATGATCCTCTAAATTTATTGGCAAGTGGCGATGATTATCAATTAATTTTTGCAGTTAAACCAAAAAATCAGCAAAAAATTCTTGATTTATCAAAAAAACTTCGGTTAAATGTTAGTTGTATTGGTTTTTTTAGCAAAAAATCACAAAATCAAGCACAAGTTTTGTTGTTTGAAAATCATGAAACTTCTGCTAAATTAATTTTTTATCAAAAAATTGGCTATCAACATTAAAAATATGTTTAATAATTTATTACAAAATTTTAATCAACATAACTTGCTAAAAAATCAGTTAGCTAGTATTAATAAATCATTTGCTACTATGTTTGATTTTATATTGAT
>CANEUR010000095.1 GCA_947441875.1 Rickettsiales bacterium
CGGTGTTTTTAGTAAAAAAATCGAGAACCTTTTTTGCCTGACTAACCACTTCTGGACCAATGCCATCGCCAGGAATTAAAAGAATGTTTTTCATAGATTTTAAATTTTAAGTTCAGAGAAAATTTTGTGAGTTAAGTTTATGCCTTCTTGATTTAACCAAGTATTTTGAGATTCATGAAAAGAAAAGTAATCTGGGCCAGTAAATGGTGAAGAATACCAAATTTTATTATTTCCTGCATTGCGATTAATTACAAAAGTTTGTTTGGTGGCAGAAATAGTTATGTTTAAAACTCCGTCGGAGTAATCGGTTTCGAGTAAAAATTGTTGATCGGCATTTTCTATTTGTTGGGCAAGATCGCTTAAATATTGATGACAAAGTGTATAAAAATTCATATGAAATTATGGATAAAGCTGTTGTTCTTGCCAAGAATCATCGGATTGCTTAGTATATAAAAAGCGGTGATGTAGACGAAAATCTTGCTCTTGCCAAAATTCAATTTGAGTAGGAACAACAATAAAACCACTCCAAAAATTTGGTCTTGGCACTGGTTTTTGATTAAACTTCTCTGAAAAATATTGTATTTTGTTTTCAAATTCTTGCCAATTTTGCATTGGTTTTGATTGTGTTGATGCCCAAGCTCCAATTTGGCTTTGATAAGGGCGTGAAGCAAAGTAAATATCAGATTCTGTGTTGCTTGCTTGCTTAACAAAGCCAGCAATTCTTACTTGTTTTTTAAGTTGTTCCCAATAAAAACATAAAGCAACTTTTTTATTGTGTTCTAAATCTTGACCTTTTTGGCTATTTTGATTAGTAAAAAAATAAAAACCTTGCTCATTTACTTGTTTTAAAAGCACCATTCTTGCCAAAGGTTGCATATTAGAAGAAACTGTTGCTAAACACATTGCGGTTGGCTCGCTGATTTGCGGACAATTTTTTGCTTCATCTAGCCAAATATTAAATTTATTAATTAAAGAAGCAAGATTAGTATTTACCATAGTTTAAGCCAATAAATTTTGGATTCTTTGTGAAAAATCGTAAGCATCTTTTAAAGGTTCATCTTCAACAACACATGCTAGATCGAATAAAGTTTTTACCATATCAGAAGCTTGAGTTGGATTTTGTTTAAAATTATCTGATATTTTTTGAATAATTTTGTTGTTTAAATTTATTTCTAGAAGTTTTGCCGAAGCAGAATTTAGTTGTTTTTGTTCAAGTAAAAATCTTTCAAGACGAATATCCATGCCGTAAGCATCAACAGCTAAACAAACAGGAGAATTAGTGAGTTTTTTAGAAACTCGCACTGCTTTTACTTTATCTTGCAAGCAATCTTGAAAAAAATCTAGCAATTCTTGTTGATTTTCTTGGTTAGGAGTTGTTGATTCTGGTGTTTGGGTGGTTTCGCTTTTTATTTCGTCGAGATTAATATCGGTGCGATTAATAGATTGAAATTCTTTTTCTTGATAAATAGTGGCAACTGTTACCCAAAATTCGTCTACTGCATCGTTGAGAAACAAAACTTCGATATCTTTTTTTTGAAAAATCTCTAATTGTGGCGATGATTGTATTTTAGTAATATTTTCGCCTGTTAAAAAGAAAATTTGTTTTTGATTTTCTGGCATTCTGCCTAAATATGTTGCTAAAGAAATTGGCGTAGTTGTTGATTTTGAAGTATAAAATAAACAAGTTTCTAATATTTTTTCACGAAATTCTGATGGTTCGCATAAACCTTCTTTTAAAACCGCTCCAAAATTTTGCCAAAATTCTTGATATTTTTCTGGTGTTTTGTTGGCAAGTTTTTTCAGCTCGCTTAAAACTTTACTGATGAGTGATTTTTTTATTTTATCAAGCACAGCATTATGTTGCAAGGTTTCGCGACTAATGTTAAGAGGTAGATCGTCGGAATCAACCAAGCCCTTTAAAAAACGCAAATAAGCAGGAACTAAATTAAGATTTTCGCTAATGAAAACTTTTTTAACATAAAGTTTAAGCGATGTTTTACGATCTGGATGAAATAAATCAAAAGGTTTAGTGCTGGGAATAAATAATAAATTGGTATAGCTAATATTACCTTCAACAGTGTTATGAAGGGTTAAAAAAGGATCGCCAGGTAAGTGTGAAATGTGTTTATAAAAATTTTGATATTGCTCTTGGGTTATTTCTTTGCTAGGCTTTTTCCAGAGGGCAGAAGCAGAGTTTAGGGTTTCAATTGTAGCACCTTCGTTTATGTTTTCAGGGATAAAGTAAATTGGAAAATTAATATGATCGGAATAAGTTTGAATAATGTTTTTAATATGAAAGCGATCGAGAAATTCTTTAGCTTCTTCTTTGAGATATAAAATAATTTTAGTGCCAGAAAGATTATCAAATAAATTATTTTCCACTAAATCGATGCTAAAAGAATTATTTCCTTCAGATTGCCATAGCCATAACTCAGGTTCTTCGGCTTTTCTTGATAAAACCTCAACCTTATTGGCAATCATAAAGCTAGCATAAAAACCAACCCCAAACTGCCCTATTAATTGTAGTTTTTCATCTGAGTTAGTGCTTTTAGCGATATTTTGTAAAAAGTTTTCGGTGCCAGAACGAGCAATGGTGCCTAAATTATTGATAAGATCTTGCCTGTTCATGCCGATACCGTTATCAGAGATAATTAGCAAGTTTTGAGATTTATTGGTGGTAATATTAATTTTTAGTTCTTCGCAAAGTAAATCAGGTTTTTGAGTTGCTAAGTAACGAAGCTTGTCGCAAGCATCGGAGGCATTGGAAACAAGTTCGCGTAAAGCTACATCTTTATTGGCATAAAGAGAGTTTATCATGAGGTTTAAAATTTTACCAACCTCAACATCGAAGTTGAAATTATTTTGTGAATTTTGTGAATTAGACATAAAATTTGACGATTGTTTTTTAGTAATTTGTTGTAAATAAAGTAAAATATAATTAGTGATGCAACATTCTTATTATTCGTTTCAATATTTTGCCATAAATTTTATTATTAATAAATTTAGATGCAAGTAAAAAAATATGACTATTTAGCGATGTTGTGTTATTTTTTAAAAAAGATTGTATCAGTTTTAATTTTTTACTAGAAGCGATGCAACATTTTTTGTTATTGCAAGAAAAAAATCAAAACAAATTAGTGATGCAAGTTAAAACTATTTTGTTATTTGATTATCTAAAGATGGGAATTGGTGTAATATTATAAAAATCATGATTTTAAAAAATAAAAAGCCATTAGCTAAAATTATAGATTGCATAATTAAAGAATTATAGCATAATAAGGGAATGTTTCACTAGTAAAAAATTAAAACAAATTAGTGACGCAACATTACCTTTAAATATTTTTAGAAAATAATTTAATGTTTATAAAACTTTTTCAATACATTAATAAAAATATTCGCAATATCATTTTTGCTTTAATTCTTGGTGTTGTAATCGTTGATTTATTTTTGTTCGGTGGTTCTAAGATAAATAAATATCTTATCTATATTTTGTTTATTTTGTTGGTGATGTTGTTTGTTCCATTTTTGATTCTTTTATATTCATGCAAAAGATCCAAAATATTATCTAGATTAAAAATATTATCTAAAAAATCAATTATATTACAAGTATTGTTTTTGTTTATATTTTTTATTTTAATGACTGTGTTTTTAGTTGTTTTCATTGCTATAGAATATCAGACTATAATGTTTATTTTATTTTTTTCTAACTCTATAATACTTAATCTTTCTTTGGTATTTGTTTTTTTTATATATATTTATGTTATATTTTTCTATTTATTGAGTTATTCCAAAATAAAAAAACATAAAAAAATCACAAGGATCTTAATATTTTTTATGATTAATGTAATATTTTTTATGATTTTCTATCAGGCAATAAATTATTATATAAATAATGAAAAAAAAATCATAATGAACAGTCCTATAATTTTAATACCAATATTAGAAAATGAAAGCTTTACTTCGCAAAAAAATATCTTGTTAAAAAACTCTCTTGAAAATAACATTATTTTCAACAAAAATAACTATAATTTTACAGTACTGAATTCGAATGAATTTCCCGATATAGATTTTAATGATACTACAAATTATCATAATATAGAATATAATTTACAGCAAAAAAAAGCAGCTACATTGATTTTGATATTTATAAATAAAAAAGAAGTGCAAATTAATATTATTCATTCTTTGTCAAGATCTAAATATTTTTGTAATAACGATGGCTATCAATCAAAGATGCTTATAAATCTTATCGGCAACCAAGCTCTCAATTGTTTAAAATATATATATAAAAAAGATCTCAACAATCTTTATAGATTTGTGCCGATGTTTTATAATAGAGGATGGGATGAAACTTTCTTGTCGATTGATAGATTATAGTTTCTTTTGTATATATTTCAATTGTATTTTTTTATTTATATTTCTATTTTCAAAAAATCAAAAATGAAAAATGTATTTTAAATACCTCCAACAACAAATACATTATAATTAAGTTGATGTTTGCTATTATTTTAATTAATATAGTTTTATCTTTTA
>CANEUR010000096.1 GCA_947441875.1 Rickettsiales bacterium
AATAAGTTGACTGTTAAGATTTTTGCTTTCTTGATTTGGATGGCTTATTTGGTTAAGATCTAGCAAGGCTTGTTTTAGATCTGGCAACGATAAAATATGCACAATTTTAACTAACATCATTTCAAAAGCAAGGGCAGGAAGTAGGCTATTATTGATTTCGACGATAGATTTATTAATGAGATTCCAACAACGAAGTAAATGATTAAGTGAAGTTTGATGGGAAATTTGTTTTATGGTGGCAAGTTGACTTTCGCTGTAGTTAAAATTATTATTGATTTTTAACTTAATAATACAAACATTATGAATTATTTCGAGTAAATCTTTGGCGATAATGATGAAATCAGAATTGTTTTGTTGAATTTGCTGAAAAATTTTTAAAGATTCGTTAATATTGCCTTGTAATAAAGCAAAAATTAGGGCAAGATTTTGATCTTGGTTGTTAGAGCCAAGCATATCGGCAACAATTGTGGTGGGTAAAAATTGTTTGTAAGAATTGATAGCTAGTGCTTGATCAAGAAAAGATAAAGCATCTCTTACAGAGCCCTCAGATATTTTAGCTATGAGTTGTAAGGCAGATTCTTCAGCAGTGAAATTTTCGTGTTGTAATATTTTTTGCAAGTGACATACCATATCAAAAGAGCTTAATTTAGAAAGATTAAACTTTTGACACCTAGATAAAATTGTTTGTGGCACATCACGAATTTCGGTGGTAGCTAAAATAAATTTTACATGGCTTGGAGGTTCTTCGAGGAGTTTCAGCAGGCAGTTAAAAGCCTCTTCGGTGAGCATGTGAACTTCATCGATGATATAAACTTTATATTTGGCAAAAATAGGAGCATAAATTGCGGTGGCAATTAATTCGCGTATATCGTTTATTCCACGATGATCGGCGGCATTAATTTCGATGATATCGGGGTGTTGAGATTTGCTAATATCGAGGCAGTTTTTACATTTACCACAAGCCATAGCAGTGTTTTGCATGGTGATATCAAGGCAGTTTATGGTTTTAGCAATAATTCGAGCAGTAGTGGTTTTGCCGATGCCTCTAATACCGCATAAAATATAAGCTTGATGAAGTTTATTATGAATAATGGCATTAGTTAGGGTGGTTGTTAAAACTTCTTGCCCAACTAACTCAGAAAAATTTTGCGGGCGATATTTTCTGGCTAAAACTAAATAAGACATAGATTTTTTGGTGTGTTTTTTTAAGTGAGAATGACCTAACTTTACAATTTTTGGGCTGCTTTCTTTCAAATCTGACCCATTAAAAAAGAAAATTACCCATTCTCACCAAAAAAAATTTTATTATGATTTTTTTTATAAGCAAGATATTTTTGTAATTTTTGTAAATAAATCGTTGATTTTGATTTTGCAAGTAACTAGTATTTTATGTTAAATATATCATTTCAATTAAATTTTTTTCATATGCAAATATCTTTTTCTAAAGTAATAAAAACCAATATTAAAGCAACTATTAATGTGCATATTATTCATAGTGAAACAAATAACGAAATTAGTGATTTAGTAAAAAATAATCCACAGTTTAACAATAAATTTTTGCAAGCATGCTATGTAAGTGTTAAAAATTCTTTGCATCTTGTTATTAATGCTGGCGATGAATCAAAATTAAATACTCTTTCTTGGCAAAAAATTGGTGGTAAAATTGTTGCAACTCTCAATGCAGGCAAATATCAACAAGCTAACATAGAAACTCATTTCGAAGCTCCTGAAAATAACTTAGCCAATTTAGCTTTTGGAGCAAAATTACAATCTTATGTTTTTAACAAATATTTTTTTGAAAAGCAACCAGAAAAAACTTTATCACTACAAGAATTATCAATCATCACAAACCATGCTTCCGAAGTAAAAAAACAATTTGTTAATCTCGAAATTTTAGCTAATAATGTTTGTTTAACACGCGATTTAGTTTCAGAGCCAAGTAATAAACTAGACCCCGAAATTTATGCTAAATTTTGCAGTGAAATTGTTGTGCCAGGTTTAGAAATAGAAATTCTCGATGAAAAACAAATGCACAAATTAGGCATGAATGCTTTACTTGGTGTAGGTAAAGGTAGTGAAAAAAAATCTCAACTTGTGATTTTAAAATGGTTTGGTGGTAAAAAAAACGAGGCTCCGTTGGCTTTTGTAGGTAAAGGAGTTACTTTTGACACTGGTGGAATTTCTATTAAACCAGCTAATAATATGGAAGATATGAAAACCGATATGGCGGGCTCTGCTGTGGTGGTGGGTTTATTAAAAAATTTAGCCGAAAGAAAAGCTAAAGTAAATGCGGTTGGAGTTATCGGTTTGGTTGAAAATATGCCTTCTGGAACCGCTCAAAAACCTGGCGATGTGGTGGTTTCAATGTCGAAGCAAACTATAGAAGTTATTAATACCGATGCCGAAGGTAGATTGGTTTTGGCCGATGCTTTACATTATGTTAACACTAAATTTAAACCAAAATTTATTGTAGATTTAGCAACTCTTACTGGGGCTATCATTGTTTCTTTGGCCGATTGTTATGCTGGCTTATTTAGTAATAGCGATGATTTAGCAAAAACATTGCACGAATGCGGTGTAGATACAGGTGAAAAAGTTTGGAGACTTCCTTTAGGTGAAGAATACGATGAAATGATAAACTCTGATATAGCCGATATGAAAAATGTAGGCAGTGGTAGAGGGGCTGGCAGTATTACCGCAGCTCAATTTTTAAAAAGATTTGTTGGCGATACTCCTTGGGTTCATCTCGATATTGCTGGTGTTGCTTGGAAAGGTAAAGGCGATATTTTGGCAAAAAAAGGTGCTACTGGTTTTGGTGTGCAGTTATTGAATTCTTTGGTAGCAAAATACGAAAAATAAAATATGAAAAAATTAATAATCACTGGTGGCTCAAATTTAAACGGTGATGTTTATATTACTGGAGCAAAAAATGCTTCTTTACCTTTAATGGTGGCATCTATTTTAACTAGCGAAAAGCTTATTCTTAGTAACTTGCCTCATGTTTCTGATATTGCTACAATGATTAATTTATTAGCAAGTTTAGGGGTTGAAATTAATTTTAATGGCGATAGCACTCATCATGGTCATAAAGCTAGGGTAATAGAATTGCAAGCAAATAATATTATCAATTATTCTGCTGATTATAATTTGGTACGCAAAATGCGTGCATCTATTTTAATTTTAGGTCCACTTTTAGCTAGGTTTGGCTATGCTAAAGTTTCGTTGCCAGGTGGCTGTGCTATTGGCACTAGGCCAGTTGATTTGCATTTAAAAGCTCTTGAAAAAATGGGAGCAACTTTTCAGCTTAACGAAGGTTACATTGAGGGTAGGGTGCAGGGCAAATTAAAAGGAGCTGAAATTCACTTTGAAAAAGTCTCGGTTGGAGCAACCGAAAATATTTTAATGTCTGCTTGCTTAGCGGAAGGTGAAACTACTATTTTTAATTGTGCAAGAGAGCCAGAAATTGTTGATTTGGCTAATTGTTTAATTGCTATGGGAGCAAAAATTACAGGAGCAGGTAGTTCGCAAATTACAGTGCAAGGTGTTTCTTCTTTGCATCAAGTAACACACAAAATTATGCCAGATCGCATTGAAGCAGGAACTTACGCCGTAGCTGCTGGCATTACTCGTGGCACAATTAATTTACATAATCTCGATAATTATGTTTTAAATTCTTTTAAACAAGATTTAGAGCAGGCTGGTTTGCAATTTAAACAACTGCCAAATAATATTATCGAAGTAAAAGGCGGTTCAAATATTAATGCTGTAAATATTTCTACCAATCCTTATCCGGGCTTTCCTACCGATATGCAAGCTCAATTTATGGCTCTTATGACAATAGCAAACGGAGTGAGTTGTATTGAAGAAAATATTTTTGAAAATCGCTTTATGCATGTGCTAGAATTAAACAGAATGGGTGCAAATATCGAATATCATAATAAACTTGCCATAGTTAAAGGAGTTACTCATTTACAAGCCGCCGAAGTGATGGCAACCGATCTTAGAGCTTCTGTTTCTTTAGTTTTGGCAGCTCTGGTGGCAAAAGGACAAACCGTTATCAATAGGCTTTATCATCTCGAAAGAGGCTACGAAGATTTGGCAGAAAAACTAATTAATTGCCAAGCAGATATTAAAATTATTTATTAACCCATGATTAACTCTTTATTTAAAAAATTTTTTGGTTCAGTAAACGATAGAACCATTAAAAACATAACTCCACTCATTTCTCAAATAAATAGTTTAGAGACTTCTTTAATTAATCTTTCTGATTCAGATCTGCAAGAAAAAACTATTTATTTACAAAATCAATTATCCGTAGGCCAAACTCTAGATCAAATACTCCCGTTAGCTTTTGCAGTGGTAAGAGAAGCCAGTAAAAGAGTGCTTAATATGAGACATTTTGATGTGCAATTAATGGGTGGTATTGTTCTTCATCAAGGTAAAATAGCCGAAAT
>CANEUR010000097.1 GCA_947441875.1 Rickettsiales bacterium
GCAGTGCCAGCTATCATTGAAATACAAGATTCTAGACTAGTAGCATTCATATCGACCATTTTTTTCTTGGCTATTTCTGTGATTTGTTGTTTAGTAATTTTACCAACCATATCTTTGCCAGGATTTGCAGAACCCTTAGCTAAAGAAATAGATTTTTTAATTAAATAAGAAACAGGAGGGTTTTTAGTGATAAAGGTAAATGTTTTATCTTTGTAAGCAGTGATAATAACAGGAATTGGGGTTCCTTGATCGTATTCGAGCTTTAAAGCATTAAACTGCTTACAAAACTCCATAATATTTAAACCTTTTTGACCAAGTGCCGGACCTATTGGAGGGGCAGGATTAGCTTTACCAAGAGGAACCTCTAACTTGATAATACCTAAAATTTCTTTTTTTTGTTTTGACATAAATAAAATAAGTGAGTGGTTTAACCAAAATTATTGTTTACAAGACTAATGCCTTTACCACATATATGTTATTTAGCTTTTTAAAAAACTAAATATTGAAAATTTATAATAAAAAAACATAAAGCAAGTAGCAAAAAACTTAGTTGCGTAAATGCTAAAAGTTAATTATAAGTGAATTTAACCACAAAATTTTAAAGATATTTTTTTTTATTGCAACAATTATTTTTAAAATTTTGCTATTTTTTTAAAAAAAAACCAAAGAATGTTTCGCCATAAGCTCGAATATCGAGAATTTTTAAAAAAGAAAATTGTTCAAAATAATTGTTATTGATATTACTTTTTTTACCCCATTCCACCACTAATAAAGCATTGTTTACTAACCAGTTTTTTTGTTCTAGTTCAATAATAATTTTGGCATAATTTAAAGTATAAGGCGGATCGAGAAATAAAAAATCAATTTTTTGCTGATTTATAGGTAAATTATAAACACTTGACAAAATTGTTTTTGTCATATTTTGTACTTGCAATATTGCTATATTTTTAGAAACTATTTTTAAATGATTTGGGTTATTATCAAGAAAAATAACCTCACTCACCCCACAAGACAAAGCTTCAAAACCAATCAAACCACTGCCACAACAAATATCTGTCATGACCGAATTTTGCAAAGAAAAACCAAATTTATTGTGCTTTAAAATATTAAATAAAGCTTCTCTATTCTTGTTAGTGGTAGGACGAAAATTTAAATTATCACAATTAGCAAGTTGTTTTCTTGCATAAATTCCGGAGATTATTTTCATAGGATTGTTTTATTTAAAAAATATCAAAAAAACACTTTTAATTTTCAATTAATTATTTTACAATAAAAAAGACTAATTTAACAACATCTTTTTTAAATTTATGAGCCTTAAAGATCATACCGTTAAATCTTATGATAACGAACTACAATCAATAGCTGGCACCCTCGATTTAACAGTTTCTCTGATTTTTCAATCGCTCGATATGATTTCCTCTGCTATCAACAATTATAACCAGCAATTAGTACAAAACATCACAAATCATGATTATAAAATAAACACCCTTGATCACTTAATTGAAAAAAAAGTAACTACTATTTTAGCTCTTCGCCAACCTATGGCAGTTGATTTGCGATATATAATTTCTTCTTTAAAAGTCTCTGCTAATCTTGAAAGAATAGGAGATCAAGCAAAGAATATTATCAAAAAAATCTCATTGCTAGAAGGTTATAATTTTGATGAAAAAGTAAAAGAATGGCTTACTCAAATGATTAGCATTTCAAAAAATATGGTACAAAATGCAGTTTTATCTTTTAATTCTCATAATCTTAATTTAGCACAACAAGTTCTAGCTCAAGATGATATCATCGATCAAACTTACAGCAATTTTTTTAGCCTAATAAATAAAGAAAACTTCAATAGAAATGAAGTAAATCAAATTGTTCACACCTTATTTATTGCGAAAAGCTTTGAACGATTGGCCGATCACTCTACTAATATAGCCGAAATAACTGGTTTTGTAATTACAGGAGAAATAAAATGAACGAAAAACTTAATGTAAACGGTCAAATTGCTAAACAAGATAACAAAGATCACTTGGGTTTTGCCACTAATTTTCCGAAAGAAACAGTGTTAAGAAAACCAGATTGGATTCGAGTTAAAGCCCCAATGTCGAAGGGTTATCACGAAACTAAAAATATGTTACAGTCTAAAAAACTACATACAGTTTGTGAAGAAGCGGCTTGCCCTAATATTGGCGAATGCTGGGAGCAAAAACATGCCACCGTAATGATTTTAGGTTCTATCTGCACTAGAGCTTGTTCTTTTTGCAACATCGAAACTGGCAAGCCCCAAGCCGTTAATCCTCATGAACCTGAAAATGTTGGCGATGTAGCAAAATTTTCTGGCCTAAAACACATTGTTATTACTTCGGTTGATCGCGATGATTTACCCGATGGCGGAGCTAATCAATTTGTTGAATGCATCAAAAATGTACGTAAAAAAGCCCCACACACTACCATCGAAATTCTCACCCCAGATTTTTTACGTAAAGATGGAGCTCTAGAGTTAGTGGTGAAAGCGAAACCAGATGTTTTTAACCACAACATCGAAACTGTTCCTGCTCTTTATCAAACCATCAGACCTGGAGCTAGATATTTTCATTCTTTAAGACTTCTGCAAAAAGTAAAAGAGCTTGATCCTACAATTTTCACCAAATCTGGACTTATGGTGGGGCTTGGCGAAAATAAAGAGCAAATTTTACAAGTAATGGACGATATGCGATCGGCTAATATTGATTTTATAACTATCGGGCAGTATTTAAGACCAACTCTAAGGCATGCACCTGTTGATCGCTATGTTTTACCAGAAGAATTTGATTTTTACAAAAAAATGGCTTATAGCAAGGGCTTTTTGATGGTGGCTTCCAGCCCCCTCACCCGCTCATCTTATCATGCAGGAGATGATTTTACCAAAATGCAACAAGCCAGATTGCTTGAAAATCAAAATATATAATACCATTTTGTTGCTTTTATAAAAAATGACTAATTATAAAAAAAACATCGATAGAAAATCACAATTTATAAATGCTATTTCGAACTGTTTATATCAAGTTAAAGCTTATAATTTACCTAATGTCTGCAGTAGTCAATACGGTTTAAAAGAAGGCGATACTAATGAGGCTAGCAGTAGCAAAAAAACATATATAACAAGCAGAATACAACATAAAAATCTTGCCGATTTAATATCTTTAGGTAAAAAAATATTAGAATCTTATTATGGGATAGAATTAGAAAATTTAATTTTACTAGAAGAAGAATCAGATCAACCAAAAATAACCGAGCTAACATTATTAAATTTAATTAGTTATTTAACTGAAATATCTCTTTGTGGGAGAATAGATAAGGAAAATTTTTTATCTAAAATGATAGCATTAAATATAGCATCTGCTGATATTTTAAAAAACCGGGAAGCAGAATTGTGCCTAGATATACACTACGATTATTCCAACTCCAATTTTATAGAAAAGGTCTTAAAACTACCAGAACTACCGCAAAGCAAACTATTTTCTTTTATTGAACTTTTGATTTCGCCAGAAGTTAGAGCGGTAGCTGATGCAGAAGAACTAGTAGAAAATATTAACAAAATAATCTTATATGACGGCTTTCTTTTGCAACAAGTTAGCACCAAACAAAATCATCCGGTATTTAAAATTACCCATAAATCATTTTCAAAAATTATCGATACTCAATCGCTTAAAAATCTTCATAATACAAAAGAAATATCTTCGAAATACATTGAAAAATATATTCAAGATTGCAAAAAATACATCGATACAAAAGAATATGAAAAAGCAATTGCTCATGCTAGAGTTCTTGTTGAAGAGGTTTTTATAGAAATTTTAAAACAAAGCAATGTCGATTATGATGATACCAAAGGAGATCTAGTAAAATTATTTAAAAAAATTACAAAAAATACAAATCTGAACAAAAAAATTATAAACGAAAAGGTTAAAAATAAAGAGTTGCAAGATTCTTTTTTACAAATTGTTTCTAGTCTAGCAGGAATAGTTACCGCAACTGCACACATTAGCAACAATATGAGTGCAAGACATGGTGGTATAAAAGAAAAACCATCTGAAAGGCATGCAACTTTAACCGTTAATTGTGCTTATACTGTTTGTAATTTTATTTTTGACTCCTATAAAAATTCCAAAAAATTTGAAACTAATTAATAATATAATAGTCTTAAATTAGTGATGCTATAATATCATAATGTCAAAAAACAATTGACAATTAAAATAAAAAAAAATAAAATTATAATTTATCTAATAATTAAGATAATAATAAATTTGGGTCTAGACAATTTTAGTTGATTTTAATATCTGCTAAAGCCATAATTTGTCTATGCAAAACAAGTATATAAAACATTCCCATATTTCTGAGAAGAAATTTAGAGAAATTTTGAGATATTTTTGTTGTGATGAAACTGCTAATAAAACA
>CANEUR010000098.1 GCA_947441875.1 Rickettsiales bacterium
AAAATCATCAACTCTACCTCCTGCAAAGCCAAGAGTTTTAAACCCCATAGATTCAAGTGCAACATTTCCTGAAAGAACCATTAAATCAGCCCAAGAAACTTGTTTGCCATATTTTTGCTTAACTGGCCAAAGTAATCTTCTTGCCTTATCTAGATTAGCATTATCTGGCCAACTATTAAGAGGTTCAAAACGTTGTTGCCCACCACCAGCGCCTCCTCTACCATCTTGGATTCTGTAAGTTCCGGCACTATGCCAAGCCATACGTATAAAAAACGGACCATAATTTGAGTAATCGGCAGGCCACCAATCTTGAGAAGTGGTTATCACTTTTTTGATATCTTTTTTTAAAGATTCGATATCAACTTTTGCAAATTCTTTAGCATAATTAAAATTTTCACCATAAGGGTTTGACAACGACACCTGAGCCCGAAGTGGTGATAAGTTTATTTTATTTGGCCACCAAAATTCATTTGGTTTTGCATCAAAACTGGTTGGTTTTGAAATTTTATTGTGAGAAGTAGTGCAACCAGCAAGGGTAAGAAAAATTATGACTAAAAATTTACTTATTTTCATAATAAAAATTTTTGTTAATTAGAAGAATGATTTTTATTACACACAAACTATAATAGGGTAATTTTAATTTTAATCTAATTTTGTATTATAGTCAATATTTTATTATAAAGTATTTTATTATAAAATGGTATTAAATCAACATGCCATTTACTTGATGATCCCACAAATCTTTGAAATGACCGTTTTTTGCAATTAGTTCGGCAAAACTGCCGTCTTCAACCACTTTTCCGGCATCAATTACAATAATTCGATCTAGATGTTTAATGGTTGATAGGCGGTGAGCAATGGCAATAACGGTGGTAGAATTATTTTCTAGCATTGTTGAAATTGCTTGCTGAATTTGATTTTCGGTTTGGCTATCAAGGCTTGATGTTGCTTCGTCTAAAACTAAAATAGGAGCATTTTTTAAAACTGCCCGAGCGATGGCGATTCGTTGCCTTTGCCCTCCGCTTAATTTGATGCCTCTTTCGCCCACCAAAGTTGCATAACCAGCGGGTAAATTAACAATAAAATCGTGGATATTGGCAAGTTTGACCGCATTTTCTATTTCATCTTGAGTGCAATTTTCTTTGGCATAACCAATATTTTCGCCAATGCTACGATGAAAAAGCATAATATCTTGCGGAATCAGCGAAATTGCTTGCCTTAGGCTATCAGAAGAAACATCGTAAATGCTTTGTTCGTTGATAATAATATCGCCGCCTGCATCTTGATTGCTAGCTTTTTCTGTGGCAGATCGCTGCCAATATAAATAATTATCGATGGCAAAATTTTTTAACAACAAGTTGATGAGTGTTGATTTTCCGGCTCCTGAACTGCCAACAATGCCAACTTTTTGCCCCTTGGTAATTGAGAGGCTAAAATTTTGCAACACTGGTTTGGTGGTTTGCGGATAAGTAAAATGGCAATTTTTAAAATGAATAAAGTTTTCTTGCATAAATTAAATTTTAAGTTCTTGGGGAAGTGTTTTATCTAGTATTTGTTGTTTAATTTGAATAATGCTAAAAGCCGATTTTAAATCGGCAATTTGCTTAACAACATTATGAAATTCTTTGATTGCTTTCCAACTGCTATCAAAAACTGCTAAACCTACACCAAAAATCAATACTAAATCACTCACCTGTAACTGATGTTGATAACATAGCCAAATAGTAGCAACCATCATCACTAGCATTGCTACAACATAAAGCAAACCGCTGATGATGTGCATTTTCATATAATACCAAGTTGATTGAATTTTGGCTGGTATAACTTTGTTATTGATTTTATTGTTTAATAAATTTTGTTCGTTTTTTCTGCTACAAAAGGCAAATAAATTGTTGATGTTTAAAATATTATCGCCAATTAAGCCAATAATTTTATGTTTTTCTTCATATTCGATATCTGCTAATTTTGCGAGATTTTTTGACATATTTGCCATAATAGGAAAGGCAACAGCAAACCAAATAAACAAAATTAAGCCAAGATATTTGTTGATAAAAAATATTATTATAATATTAATGATAGCCTGTATTAATAAACAACCAAAACCATGTTGCATTGAAGAAAATAAAGCATAATAAGAGTCGGTTATTTTTCTGATTTTACTTAACAACAAGCCGCTATTGTTATTAAGAAAAAATGAATAAGAATGGTTAGTGAGATATTGGTAACTTTTTAATAAAATATCTTTTTCAATATAGGGTTGTGATTTTAAATAAGCATAGTTTGAAAATCGCCAAACAGTGTTAACAAAAATTTCTGCCCCAATAAAAATTGCTACTGGAAAAATAAATTCTTGCCAAGCAATTTGTTGATTATTAGCAATTAAAGAGGTTTTTTCAATTAATATTTTAATGGCATAATACCATATAAAACTATAAAAAGATCCAAAAAATCCTGCTTGAAATATTAATAAAAACCACCATTTATAAGGTTTTAAAATTGGTAAAAAAAATTGTTTTAAGTTCATATAATTAATTTTTGGGCTGTGTTTTTATCGAGTTTATAGTTGTTTCCTTGATTTAGCAACGAAAAAGAGGCAGAAAAATCACCAACTTTACCATAAAAATTGCCAATATCAGCACTTAAACCCCACATAGAATGAATAATTTGATAAAGAATGGTAATTAAATAAACCATATCGCCACTAGAAATTTCTTGTTGTTGATGCAAAAAAACTCCATAAAAAAACACCGCCGATAAACACAAAAGATAACAACTTCCAGAAGCAACAGCCATTTTAAAAACATATTTTTCTGATTTACGATTTTGTTTATAAAAAGAATCTTGATTATGATGAGTGATTTCGGCGATTTTATGGTGCTCTTGCTGTTGTTTAGCAAAAGAAAAAATATTAAAAATATTGGTAATGTTATCGCTGATTTTTGCCATCACTAAATGCTTGGCATCGCTGGCACTACCGCTGATTTTGGTGTAGCGAAACGACATTTTTATGACAATACAAAAAAATAGCAAACAACAAAATAACAGCAAAAAAAATATTTTAATGTTAATAAAAAATATCGAAGCAACCCCAATAATTATTAGCATCAAGGGGTTAGTAAGTCGAAACCATAAATATTCGAAAATAACATTGTATAAATCGACAATGCTTTTGATTTTGCTGATGATAATGCCACTTGCTGTGTTGAGAAAAAAATAATAATCTTTTTTTTGCACAAGATGATATAATTTTAAAATGATGGCCGTTCTGATTTTGGTTTGTGACGAAATAAAAGCAAGATGGGCGAGCCTGCACCAAACTTCTTGCAAAAAAGCAATGCCAATCAAAGCCAAAACCGCTAACAAAACTATATTTTGAGAGCTTTTTGCTAAAAGTTTATCAACCAAAATTTTTAAAGCAAAACTATTGCCAACATAAAATAATGCTGAAACCAAAGGAATTTGCCACATCAAAAAAAATCTCCATTTATGTGGTGCTAAAATTGGTAAAAAAAATTGTTTTAAGTTCATTTTGTTTGAGATTTTTTGCTTTCTAAAGAGAATGCAGAAAAGGATCGATCGTAAAGAAATTGATTTGGATTTTCTCGCTCTTCAACAATTGCTATTATTTCTTGCATTAGAGGTTGTGATTTTAACTCTTCTATTGCTAAAATATTTTTATCTTTAATTTTTTGAAAAATATTTGCTAATGGTTGCTCTTGTTCTTCATTTTGCTTTTCAATATCTTCGTCAAATTGAAATATTCCTTGCTCTTCATCGTTATCTTGATGTTGATTTGAATATTTTTCTTGATGTTGTTTATATAACTCTAAAAATATTATTAGTAAAAGTTTTTGATAAATCTCTTTGTTTGCAAGAGAAAAATTTCCCATTTTGTCTAGTGTTAAAAATTCTGTAATTTTTTCTAGCATTCCCTCTGGTAAATCTGGCATATTTTATAATAATAATTGTATTGCTGAGGTTTTATCTAAATTTGTTTCATGATTTTGCAACGCCAAAAAAGATTCTTTAAAATTACCCACTGCAATTAATAAATTATCAAAAGCCCCGAGCAAGTGCCAAGTTGCCTCGATAGTAAAATAAATTAGCGAAAAAACCATTGCCAATTCGCCGTTGCTAATCAGCTGTTGTTGCCTTAGTTTGATTAATAAATATAGAATGCTTATCGACATTAGACAATAAACAAAACCAATAAAAATATGGTTGATGAATAAAAATTTTAGCCTTTTTCGTTCTGCAAAAATAAATTCGTTGTTGTGTTTTGATAATAAATTTTGCTCTTTATTTTTCGAAGCAAAGGCAAAAATTGTGGCAATATTGGCAATTGCATCGTTGATAATTCCGGTAATTTCTTGCCGTTTATTGGTGGCAAAAGCAGAAAGATTAGCTAATTTTTTCTTGCTT
>CANEUR010000099.1 GCA_947441875.1 Rickettsiales bacterium
TAGTGTGCAAACCATGACCAACACCAAAACCACCGATCCGCAAGCTACCATCGCTCAAATTAATCGTTGTGCCGAGGCAGGAGCAGAGCTAATTAGAGTTTCGGTGCCCGATCAAGAATCTAGTGCTTGCTTAAAGCAAATTGTGGCTTCTTCGCCTGTGCCAATTATTGCCGATATTCATTTTCATTATAAAAGAGCCATCGAATCTGCCAAAGCAGGGGCAAAATGCCTTCGAATCAACCCTGGCAACATTGGTTCGGCCGATAAAATAAAAGAAGTGGTAAAGGCGGCCAAAGATTATGGTTGTGCCATTCGAATTGGTGTTAATGCTGGCTCGCTTGAAAATTGGTTACTTGAAAAATATTCTACTCCTACTCCACAGGCTCTTTTAGAATCGGCATTGCATCACATTAAAATTTTAGAAGACAACGATTTTTTTGATTTTAAAATAAGTGTTAAAGCTTCTGATGTTTTTTTGGCTACTGCTAGCTATCAACTTTTGGCAAATGCTTGCGATTATCCGCTACATATTGGCATTACCGAGGCAGGCAGTTTAAATGCTGGCACCATAAAATCGGCAGTGGGGCTTGGTTATTTGCTGATGCAAGGCATTGGTGATACAATTCGCGTTTCGCTTTCTGCCAATCCAGAAGAAGAGGTAAAAGTTGCCTACCAAATTTTAAAAACTCTCGAGCTTCGTCAATATGGAGTAAATATTGTCTCTTGTCCATCTTGTGCTCGGCAGGGTTTTGATGTGGTAAAAATTGTAACCGAAGTTGAAAAACTCACTCAGCATATCAAAAAACCAATTACGGTTTCAATTTTAGGCTGTGTAGTCAATGGTTTAGGCGAGGCCGCTCACACTCAAATTGGCATCACAGGCACCACAGGTGGCAAACACAATGTTTATATTAACGGCAAACCGCATCATAAAATTAACGAAAACGAAAATTTAGTCGAACATATTGTAAAGTTAGTTGAAGAACAGGCAAATCAAGATTTATCATGAATGCTATTTTTTCTTTACTTTTTTTAGATCGCACCAAGTTTTTATATGTTAGTTTTGTGCTTTTTGCCACCGCCTTTGGTATGAATTTAGTGTTGTTTCCTGCTTTATTGCAAGCAAATAATATCAAGCCCGCTACCATTTCTTATACTTTCGTTTTTGAAACAGTTGGTATTATCACTTCTTCTCTGAGTTTTTATTATGTGGTGATGAGATTTAAACCTTGGCGAACTTTTGATTTAGCAATTATTGTTTATGCACTTGTAGTTGTGCTTATTTATTTCACTGTAAATAATTTATTAATTTGGTTTAGTTTCACTTTTATTTTGGGATGTTGTTGGGTAATTATTGTAGTGAGTCGTTTTGCTTGGCTTAATACTTTTTTGAATCAGCAAAATAGAGGCTTGGGAGTAGCTTTTTTTAGCACCTCTATTTCTCTTGGTTTAGCTTTAGGACCTATTTTAGTAAAATTTTTAGGAGCAACTAATTATGTTGCATTTATACTTTCTAGTAGTCTTATTTTGCTAGCTATGCTGGTGCTTTTGCCAATTAAAAATCACATTTACTCAAGCCTAAGTAATTTTGATGGTGCTAATAAAATTACTTTAAAAAGTTTTTGGCAAAAAAATAAACAGTGCTTTTTAGCTAGATTCTTTCTTGATTTTCAAACCTACACTTTAATGACTTGCACAGTTATTTTTGGTAAAAGCATTGGGTTTTCAGCCGAAAATGCAGGATTGTTAATTACCGCCTATATGTCAAGCACAATTTTTGATATAGTAGCGGGCTTTTTATTAAAAAAATATCAAGAAAAAGATTTGATAAATATTGGTTTTGCTATTTGCTTTTGTTGTTTTATAGTTATTTTTTTGCTAGTATTTTTTCAATATCACTCTTATTTTATATTGATTTTTCTTTATTTTTTCTATGGTTGCGGTATTGCTTTTTTATTTGTTGCAGTTTTTGCCATGATGAGCAATAATTATCAAGGGCAAGAAATGCAAGTAGGAGCAACTTTTCAGCTTATTGGCACCTTGGGAGCATTTTTTGGTATTTTACTAACTAGTGTTTTAATGATATTAAGTGCTACTTTTGGTTTTATGCTTAGTATTATTTTAGCTAGTATTTGTTATTTTTTGTTTGCAAAACAAAAATAAAACTTTTATAATTACTTGTGTTAATGTTAAATATCACCAAAAAAATTTATGCTACTAAAACTTAAATTACTAAAATATTGCAACAATTTATTAGCGATTCTAGTAATTTTTGTTGTTATTTCTTGCAATAAAAACAAACCAACCGAACTTCGTTTTGTTAATCTTGCAGGTAAATCTAAGTCTATTAAATTTCGTGTGCCAGAAGAAAATGCACAAATATTAAGTAGCTCCAAGCTACCTAATTTGCCAAGCCATAATTTGCCTATGTCAAGCAATCAAAACTTGCAATTAAACCTCGATCAAAACTCTACCAGCAAAACAAATATCGATGTTACTAAAAATAATGAGCCTACAATTCCTAAAAATTCACCAGAAGAAACATCAAGCAAAAACGAAAAATCAGGTCATCAAATTCCAAGTCAGCAATATAGTCATAATCAACAACAATCATCTAAAAATATTGCCGAACAAAAATATGATTTTGCCGAAAATGTTGCTAATTCCTTAGTGCCAAATCCAGCCCCCACCAACAAACAGCCAGAAGAAGAAATGATTATTCAGGGTAGCTACATTAACGAAACTAAAAACATCAAAGAAAAAGAAAATATTCTTGATAAATCTAAAAAAAATAATTCAAAACCACTTAAAAAAGCCGAAAAAACACTTTACAACACAGGTGAAAAGCGATTTTATTTACAACTTGGCTCATTTAATAACCAAGAAAATGCCACCGATTTTATTAATAAATCAAAAAATACAAACTTACAAACTATTGAAGCAAATCTAGGTAACAAAACTGTTTATCGAACAGTTTTAGGGCCTTATCAAAATCGTAAAATTGCTTTAAAAGAGATGCAAAAAATTAAAAAATCTGGTCAAGAAGTTGTGATTATTAAAAATTAGTTTATGTTTAAAAAAAATTTCACTTTTTTTTGGTTAATTTTAATTTTATTATTTTCTTGTTCTCAATACGAAAACCAGGCTTCAATAGGCAATAAAAATTTTAACAAAAAATTTTCTAAACAAGTGAAATCAATTAACAAAGATCGTGTTGCTAAAAATAAATCCGACACTATGGCAGTCAATTTTGAAACTCCTTACGACCAATTTTATTTTCCACAAGACGAAAACGAACTTACTTTCGATTATTATATTGGGTCTGTTTATTTTGGGCAACCATTTCCGCCAAGATCTTTTCCGTATTACGAAAATTATCAACCACAGCAGGCTATTGGCACCGATCCGCAACGAATTTTTGAAATCGCCTATAATTCTACTACCAATAAGCCATTTTATCGAGTTGGCTTAGAGTTTGATTCTATCAATGTGCCTGTTGCCGATAAATATGGTGTACCAATCTATGACAACAATAAAAATTATGCTTTTTTTCAAAATGATGCACTGCAAAAAAATATCTCTCACATCAAGCAACAGCAAAATCCTACTGCAAACCTGATTAGTCAACAATTAATTGCAGAAAAAAAAGAGTTAATTTATCAAAATCAGATCAAAGAATATCTTAAAAAAGATCAGCTCCTAGAAGAAAATAGTTTTTACGCTGTGAAAAAAAATCAGGTAATAAAAAATAATCGCTATAAAAAGTCTCGATATTTTAATAATTCTAATCAAGAAAATGTGCAAACTCCATCAGAAGTAACACCAGAAACCATACCAAATGAAGCAAAAACAATCGAAAATAAAAATAATTAATCATGCAGTTATTGAAAAAATTATTGTTTTACATTTGCTATATTAGTTTTTTTTGCTTTACTAAACCAGTTTTTGCCAATGCTATACTTGAAAAATACATACATCTTCACAATGCTCAATATTATTTTTTAATCGATGCCGATAGCAAAGAAGTTTTGCTTTCTAAAAATGCTCACAATCAGCTTGCCCCTTCTTCTATGACCAAACTCATGACCGCTTATGTAGTTTTCGATCTAATTAAAAAAGGTGCGATTAATCTTTCTAGTCAGTGTTTAATTGGTAAAGATGCTTGGAAAAAATCTGGCTCTTCAATGTTTTTAAATTACGGCGATATTGTTTCTATTGAAGATTTGATTAAAGGTTTGCTGGCGGTCTCTGGTAATGATGCGGCTATTGCTTTAGCCGAATCAACCGCAGGAGGTTATGATAAATTTATTGAGTTAATGAATAAAACGGCAAAAGAACTTGGTATGTATGGTTCAAGATTTCAAAATCCGCATGGCTTAAATCAAACAGGGCATTACA
>CANEUR010000100.1 GCA_947441875.1 Rickettsiales bacterium
ACAAAACTCCAGCATCGGTTTGAATATAAACATCTAAACCAAGTTTTTGATATTTTGCAACTAGCTCAGGAGTTATGGCAACTCGGCTTTCGTTTGCTTGTTCTTTGATGGCTAAAATTTTCATACTTGGTGTGATTTATTTTAATAATGGATGTTAATTATTGTTTCGATTGACATGAATTAATTACAAAGCCCAAAAAATTTATTGAAGTATCTTTCATTATACATAAAACAATCAGCCCTGCTACCACAAATAGTATTCCAAAAAGACAAAGTTTGAAATTTTTTTGAACTAAACCAAAAAGACCTTTTTCGTAAACCTCTCTTGCTTTTTGCAATTCGATTTTAACTTGATCTAGTTTTCCTAAACTAAAACTTACCTCATTAACCAATTTACAATATCGATCTAGCATTGTTTCTAAATTATTTTTCAACTCTAAAGCGCTTTCTAATTCTTTTTTATTTGAGTTTTCTATGGTGTTTTTCATAAAATTTAGGGTAGTAAATCTGGGTATTGAGATTTTAAATTTATTCTAGCTTTATCGATTTGATCTATATGTTTTTTCATATAATCTATAATTAACATCATTGGGCTAAGCTCTTTTTTTGCAACCTTTATTTCTTTAATGATTTTATTTTCTTTTTGGGTACAAAAAGATTCAATAAACACAAGAGGCTTTAGGTGAAGTGATGTAAGTGATATATTATAATATTGCTTATACATTATCATCCACCTTTAAAAGATGATCTAAAACATTTTTTAATTCTCTTGCATGCTCTAAATCAATTACTATTCTATCAATAACGGCAACTTGATTAAGATCTTCGTTATATACCATTGTTAGAACCACATTTTTACTTTTTAACAGCCCTACATTAATTCCAGTGCAGAACTTAGGAACTATTTTATCTTGAGTTGTGGCAATATTTACTGACTCTAGTTTTTTTTCTTGGTTTTTATTGTCATTCATGGTTTAGGATAATTTAGTTAAGTAAAGCTCATTTTAACTTTATAAAAATGGTGCGGTCGAGAAGACTTGAACTTCCACGAGTGTTACCTCATAACGACCTCAACGTTACGCGTATACCAATTCCGCCACGACCGCAAAAGCTTTTATTAAGCAACTTTTTGTAAATAATCGATTGCTCGATTTTTAATTTCTTTAGCAACATCTTCATCAAAGCCTTCGATAGAAGCTATTTCGGATATTTCGGCTTCAACAATAGATTCAACAGTTAAAAATCCTTCGCTTGCCAATAAATTAGCAATCATATCTTCAACATCAAGAGCTTCGATGAATAATTTTGATGCCTGATTAAATTCGGTGGTTCTTCTGGCTGATTCTTGTTCTTCAGTCATGATATCTATTTTATAGCCCACTAATTTTGATGCTAATTTAACATTTTGCCCACCTCTACCAATAGCTAAACTTAACTGATCTTCTCTTACCACAGCTTCGATGAGATTGTTTTCTTGATCAACTACCACCTTAGAAACTTTAGCAGGAGTAAGTGCTGAAATAACTAATTCGGCAACATTACCCGACCATTTGATGATATCTATTTTTTCACCTTTTAACTCAGAACTTACCGATTGAACTCTGCTACCACGAATACCAATAAAAGAACCGACAATATCAATATCGTCTCTTCGAGAGTAAATAGCAATTTTCGCTCTTGAGCCAGCATCGCGCACAACTGATTTAACCTCGATATTACCTTCGTAAAGCTCTGGAACTTCTTGTTCAAAAAGTTTTACTAAAAATTGTGGATGAGTTCGAGATAAAAATATTTGAGCCCCTATCATTTCTTGCCTAACATCTTCAATGTAGCAACGAACACGATCGCCAACTTTAAAGTTTTCTCTTGGAATTAAGCCGCTTTCATGTAACACAGCTTCGTAACCATCGAGATCCATCACAATATTTTTGATGCCAGTTTTTTTAACTACAGCTGAAACAATATCACCAATGCGATCTTTGAATTCTTTATATTCTTTGTTTCTTTCGGCTTCTTTTACTTTTTTAATGATTTCATTTCGAGCAACTTGGGCAACTACTCGGCTTAAATCGATAGGTGGTAACTCTTGAATAACTACATCACCAATTTCAACTTGGGAGTTTTCTTGCTTGGCATGAGAAATAGTGACATGATTGCGGTTATCGAAGTTTTCGATAGAATCTTCAACAACTTGCAGTTTGTTAAATAACTTTATTTGCCCAGATTTACGATCGATTTTGCACTCAATATCGAGATGTATGCCATATTTTTTTTTGGCAGCTGATTTTAAGCCTTCTTCCATTGCCTCGATTACTTCTTGCAATAAGATGCCTTTTTCGTGTGCGATGTTTTCTGCTACTAATAAAATTTCTTTACTGCCCATTATGGTTAAATTGCCCGACATAGTTATTTTTTTAATGTTAATTTGGGTTATGGAAATAAGATAATAAGCTAATATTAAAATTTTGCATTCAAAATAGCAAGCATGTTTTTGCAAAAAGACAAAATATTTTATTATTATAAAACTGTTGCATCTCAAATTTATTTTTCATTTTTTACCAATATTTTGCCATCTTGCATTTGCAAAATGAGGTTTGCTTGCTGTTTAGCAGTGGCAATGTTAGTAATTGCCTGTTCTTGCTCGTTATAAACAATGGCAAAACCCCTTTTTAGCACATTTTCATAGTGGTAAGAATCTAGCATTTTTTGGTTATTTTGAAGTAAGTTTTGCTTTCTTTCCAGATGAAAATCAAGTTTTGTGGTAATTTTGTTGTGTGTTTCAACTAATAATTGCTTCAAATTATTGATTTTTAGCACAATTAAATTGTTGTCAATTTTGCATTTATCAAGTTTTGCTTGTTTATTTTGTAGGATTTTTTCAAGATTGTTGGCAATAATTTGTTTGCAATGTGTGATTTTTTCTTGCAACTTGCTAAAAATATGGTTTAAATTTGGCAGAGTGTTTTTAAGGAGTTTTTGTTGTTGTAAAGTAAAAAAATTAGCTACAATGCTTTTTTGTTTTTCTTGTAAATTTTGTAAATCTTTGTGTTTATTTTGCAAATAATTAATAAAAACTCTGTTAATTATTTCTTTTGCTTTGGTTATTTTTTCTTGCAAATTTGCTCTTTCAGGAGTGACAATTTCAGCTGCTGCTGTGGGAGTTGGTGCTCGTTTGTCGGCAACAAAATCAAGCAAGGTAAAATCTGGCTCATGACCAATTGCCGAAATAACTGGAATTGTTGAAGAAAAAACTGCTCTAATTAGGGCTTCGTCGTTAAATGGCATTAAATCTTCAAAAGAGCCTCCGCCTCTAGCAATGATTATTAAATCGGGCTTATTTGTGGAGAGGTTATTAAAATATTGCACTCCGGCAATTATTTGACTTGCGGCTTCGTTGCCTTGCACTAAAGTTGGGTATAACAAAATGTTAGTAGGAAATCTGGCTTCAATGCGATGTTTCATATCTTCAATTACCGATCCGGTAGGTGAAGTAATAATGCCAATGATATTTGATAAAAAAGGAATTGATTTTTTATATTTTTCATCAAATAAACCTTCTAAAATAAGCTTTTCTTTGAGTTTTTCAACCGCCATCATCATGGCGCCAATGCCATCTAGTTCAAGGCTATCGGCAATAATTTGATATTCGGAGCGAGAGCCAAAAGTGGTTATTTTGCCTGTTGCTTTAACTTTTAAGCCATTTTCAAGAGCAAAATTAATTTTACTTGCTTTGCCTTTAAAACAAACTGCATTTAAAACAAAATCACCTTCTTTGAGTTTAAAATAAATATGCCCGCTACTGTGTAGCCTGTAACCGCTAATTTCACCTTTAATAGCAACATATTCAAAAGAGGTTTCGATGTGTTTTTTGATAGTTTGCGAAAAATCGGCAACTCCAAATTCTAAAATATTGTTGTTTGACATAAGTTTAATGAGCAAAAATATCGATTATTTCAAAACCTGCCAAATCAAGCTTTACTCTAGTTGGCAAAAATTTGAGGCACTCTAAAAAATAGTTGTATCGACCTTCGCGCTTTAACATATTGGTGAGTTTGTGTTGGAGTTGGTGCAAATAAAGCACATCGTGAGCCGCATATTCTTGTTGTTTTTTTGAAATGGTTTCGTTGCCCCAATCGGAGCTTTGTTGTTTTTTTGAAATTTCAATGCCAAGTAATTCTTCGCACAAGCTTTTTAAACCATGCGATTCGGTATAGGTACGCACTAGCTTTGAGGCGATTTTAGTGCAATAAATATTTTGAGTTTCTACTTGTAAATAGTGTTGCAAGCAAGCTAAATCAAAACGTGCATAATGAAAAATTTTTTGCACTTGCCAATTAGTAAGTAAAGCCTTGATATTTGGGCATTGATAGTTA
>CANEUR010000101.1 GCA_947441875.1 Rickettsiales bacterium
AGCAGAAGCAAGTTTTTGAGAAAGTTTAAATTCATCTTCGGCATTATGATAAATTTCGGCTAAAATATTAAGATAACTGCCGATTTGTTTGATTTCTACTTGAATTTTTTCGACTAAAAGTTGTTGTTCGTAATTTAAATATTTGATGTTAGCTTCGGCTTTTGCTAGTTGTCCTCTGGCATCGCTTAATTGCAGTGGTAAATCAAAGTTAAGTTTAACGTTATTGACAGTTTCTTTTCTGGTTACAGAGCCTTTACCTAAATCTTTAGAAGTTTCAAAGCCAAGATCAAGGGTTGGTTGCAGTAAATTGTTGGCTTGTTTTAAATAATTTTGCTCTTTATTTTGTTTGGTTTTTAAAATTTGTATTTCTGGGCGAAATTGGCTTGCTTGTTTGATATCTTGTTGTAAATTTTTTTCGGTAATGTGATTAAGTTTGATGGGTAGAGAATCGATAGGTAGAATTTTTTCGGTGATTTCTTGTGGCTTACCATTTTCTTGTCGATAAAACAGCGACAAATAAAAACAAGAATTTAAAAAATCTTGCTTGGCTTCAAGCATTGCATTTTTGCGGTTTAGAATATTTCTTTTGTTTTCAATAACAATAATACTGGCAACATCTCCTTTTTGTAAGCGAATTTGTAGTTGTTTATCTCTTTCTAAGGCTAGTTGATATAAATCTTGGTAAATAATATAAATTTTACCATACAAAAACCACTTCCAGTAAGCTTGCTTGGCATCTTTGCTAATTTCAGCTTGCATTTTGGCTAATTGCAGTTTGCTTTCTTGGTTGTTTAATATAGCATTGGCAACTGCTAGACGGTTTTTATCGAACATATTATTTTGCAACAGAGAAACAGAAGCTCCAAAACGATATTCGCCGTTGTTATTGGTATGCAACTTGCCATCATAATTAGGAAAATTGCCATAAGATTTGCGATAGCCAGCATAAACCTTGCTACCTAAAAAAGCATTTTGTTTTTCGAGTAAAACATCAAAATTTTTGCCATCATAAAAACCCTTGGTGGTGTCTTGATATTGTTGCTTGAGTCTGATATCAAACAAGCCCTCGCTTTGCAAAATATCGCCCTCGCTTTCAGCAACTTTTTCGTAGTAGGCAAGTATTTTTGGATAATGTTTTAAAGCAGAATCAACCACAACTTCTGGCGAAATTGGGGGGCTAGCGAGTGTTGAATGAGTTATAAAAAAAATTAATATCGCTAGTAAATAAATGGTTTTTAAAAATTTTTTAAGCATAGATCTTTTTATATTAATAACAAAAAAACATTACGATAAACAAAATTGCTCTTTTGTCTTCTGGGATTTTTTTTGGTGTAATTTTTCATTAAGTGCTTTAATGTATTTAAAAAGCTCTTGATAGTCAACCCTAAACCTTACTTGTTTATATGTTTCAACATAAGAATTAAAATCTAAAATTTCGTTATCAAATGCTGGCTGTATTTCGCTTTCGCCTTTTAATTGAAAATAATGCGAAACTTTTAATTCTTTTTCATTTTGCTCACTAACACCGATAAAAAGAACATCAAGCTCTTTTGAAAGATAATCTGCATATAATTTTGCTCCGTCAACTGCATAATCGGTATATTTATTTAATATTTTACTTTTATTTTTGACAATATTTTCGGTTTTTCTTTCATTCATAAATGATTTTTATGGGTTTTTGATTTTATTGGCAATGTTTAAATCAAAATCGGCAGGAAAGCCATTTATTTGCCTCCAAATTTCATAGCCAATGGTAACTTTATTAAGCAAAATCCAGCCATAAACTTTGGCTCCGTGCTTTAAAAAATGTGGATCTGGCCACTTATGGCCATTTTCTGCCACAACAATCACCCGAAATTTACCATTATCAGAAACAGAAGCATCAACTGCCGAAACAATGCCAGCAAAAGTGCCAACCGATAAAGTGGGCCAACCAGAAAATTGCATTGCTGGCCAGCCTTCAAATTGCAAACGAACTTTACGATCTTGCCAAATAAGTGGAATATCGTTGCCATCAACATAAAGCTCCACTGCCATTTCTTGTAGTTTTGGGGCAAAGGTGGCAATTTTATCGCCTGCTTTTACTGTGGTAGAGTTGTTGCCTGCCAAAACTTTTAAAATAGTGCCGTCGCTTGGAGCAGCTATAAGCTGGCTTTCTTGTCGAGCTAGGCTAATTGAAGCTTCTAACACTTCTGCTGAGGCATTTTCGTTGGCGGTGAGAAGTTTTTTATATTCTATTTTAGCATCTTCGTAATTTTTTTTCGAAGCCAAACCTTGAGCAAAAAGCTGTTGTTGCCTGCTGTAGTTTAGTTTAGAAGTTTCAGAAGCTATTTTGGCTAATTCGTATTTTCGCTCTTTGATGTTTTTGTCGGCTTTTAATTTATCTATAATGAGTGGATCGTTATCGATGATTTCAACAATTTTATCGCCCTGTTTTACTTTATCACCATCTTTAACAAACCACTCACTGATTCGACCATTAACTGTAGCATCGAGGTTTTGAGTGCGACTGTTAGGATTGGCAGCAATAACATAGCCCAAGCCTTTAACATTTTGCTGCCAAGGTAAAAAAGTGAGAACTATAAAGAAAAATAAAAAAAACACTACCAAAATTTTTTTTAAGGCCAAAATTGGCTTGGGAAGTTTAATTTGTTGAAAAATAAGCTCTTGTTTATTCATATTGTTCTTCAAAATTATTTAGATCGTTTATGTTATCAAAAACAAAAACTTTTTCCATAGAAAAAAACAAATAGCTATCAAAACCCACCATATGATCTCGGCGATTAGAAAAATATAAAATAGTTGCTTGATGATTTTTAGTCAGAAAGTTTAAAATATTATTGCGTGTTTTTAGGTTAAGCATATCTAGAACTTCGGTGATAATAATAATTTTTGGCTCATCAATTAAAACCTTGGCAACTTTTAGTAAGATTTTTTCAGATTCTGATAATGGCCAGCCCGAAGGTAAAATAGGTAGAGATAAATCGCTATCAAATCTTTTTAATACATTTTTTAGTTGGGTAATATCAAGCACTTCGTGAATTTTTTTATTGTTAATGATTGCCTGATTAAAAGTAAGATATTCATAAATTGTGCCATCGATAAAGCTTTGATTGTCGATGATAGCAATTTGATTGCGTAGTTTATTAAAGTTAAGATCGGAGATGTTTTGTTGGTTAAATTCAAGTGAGCCGTAAAGTGGTTTTCGTAAGCCTGCGATTAACTCGATGAGTAGTTTGTGAATTGAGAGATTTTCGGCAGAAATTAAATAATTTTTGCCAGCCTCAAAATTAACATTAAATAAAAATTTTCTTTGAAAATAATTATCGACAACATTTTTAAAATCAATGTTAATTGGCTTATTTTCAAGACACTTATTGCCTAAAATTTCTTTTGGCAAATGATGTATTTGTGCAAGTTTTTCGCAAGCAGAAGCTAATTCGTAGACAGATTCAAGATCGCTACCAAGTTGTGAAATATTGTAAAGAACTGCTGAAATAACTAACTCAGAAGCCACTAACTGCCCTAAAGAAAGTTGCTCTTTTAACACTAAATAACCACCAACAATAAGTAAAGCAGAAGTTGCAAAAGTATAGAGAATTAAGGTAAGAATAACCTGAAAAAATAAATAATGAAAATATTTTTTTCTTTCTTGTAAATATTGTTTGGTGATGTTTTCGGTTTTGTTTAAAGCATATTCTTTGGCATTATCTGATTTAAATAATAAATGGTTTCTAGCGATATCTTCAAACCAAGAAGCCATATCATATTTTTTTTTGCTGGTGGCAAATTTGGCAATAAAGCAATTTTTAGAAAAAAGTTGCCAAATAAAAAAAGTCGCAAAAAGCACTAACAAAGCAAATAACAATAGCACCCAATGATAAAATGCTACTAAAATTAAACCAATGATAGATTGTAAAATATTAGCAAAAGTTTTGGTAAAAATTTTTGGAACAATTTTTTGCACATTAAAAACATCAAAAAATCGATTAATAAACTCGGTTTGATTAGATTTTTCAAAATCTTGGTGATTAACATTAACTAATTTTGTAACAATTTCAGAAGAAAATCGAGCAAAAAACCTTCTTTGAAAAATTTCGGTGATATAAAATTGCAAGGCATTTAATACAGAAGAAAAAGTTACTACTAAAAATAAAATAAAACCTAAAACGAAAATTGGTTGTAAAAGAGCGTTAAAAGCAACAGAATTAATTAAAAGCTGAACCGAAATTGGCACCGCCAAACTTAACAAGCCAATAAAAATAGCATAAACTAAAATGGTAAGTAAAAAACTTTTTTCATCTTGCAGAACTGTTTTAAATAGGCTTGAAACTTGGTTTCGTTTAACTTG
>CANEUR010000102.1 GCA_947441875.1 Rickettsiales bacterium
ATTTATTTAGGTTATTTTGCCATAAATTGGGGTTAAATAATAAAAAAAAGCTGATGGCTAAGCCAAAACTAGCGATAATGATATTTTTTTTAGCGGTTGTTTTTTTATTATTGATTAAATAATCACAACAACCGCCAATTATAGGATCAAGCAATAAATCAAAGCTTTTAGCAATTAAAATTATGATAGCTATGTTACCTAAATTTAATTGAAACTGCCGAAAATAAAAATCGGCAATGTTAATAGTAAGAGGTAGAGATACAAATGCTAATGGAATTGCTAAAACTGCATAATAAAGAAAATTTAACTTATTGATTTGTTGGCTCTGCATTATTTTTAGAAGTTTTCGGTTTGTTATTTATGCTGGGAGGTTTTTTAAATTTTACGATAATTTCTTGATTATTTTTAATAATTTCGGGATCGCGGTAGTTTTTTGGCAACGAAACACTATAATAAAAGCTAGAATTAATGCTGTTATTGGTATTTTGTTGTTGATTATCGGCTTTAAAAACAAGCTCAGAATTAGTATTGTTAATAATTATATCTTGTGGGTTTATGCTAGAAAAGTTTAAAATATAATAATGAAAATTTGCATCTTGTTTTTGAGTGAGATTAGCAGAAAAATTATGTTGTGTTTTATTTAATAATTTTTGAGAATCTTTCACATCTTGGTAAAAATCTTGGTAGAAATAATCATCAAACCAAGAATGATAAAAAGGGCTAAAAATAGAAGGTTGTCGGTGTATAATTATGACTTGAGGTTGTTTTTTTTGGTAAAAATTACAAGAAGCTAAGCCAATAACAATGCCTAAACTAAGCAAAATAGCGGTTTTAAGTTTAGGATTGTTATTAAATTTATTTTTCCATTTTGTTTGCCAAGAGCTATTGCTTACTTGACAAACATTGTTATTTGTTAAGTTAGACATAAAAAAATATATTGGATTTTTAATATTGTGTTGCTTAAAATTTTAAGATTAAAAAATCTCACCATAAATTTAATTTTTAAATAATGTTCTGTCAAGGTCTGTTAATAAAAATATTTACATTTTTTACTATTTTTTTTATTGCCTTCTCATGTGGTAAAAATAATCATAAATGGTCTTATAAAGGTAAAAATAGTCCGCAATTTTGGGGAAATATCACCGAAAATTATAAATTTTGTAAAATCGGCTACAATCAATCACCTATTAACATTACCTTGCTTTTTGATAACAATAATTTAAGTTTTTTATATCAAAAAGTTGAGCTCGATAAAAAAATAATGCCTAATCAGCTTTATTTAAGTGTTTATGGTAAAAATTTTGTGGTTAATGCTGTTAATAAAAAAAAATATCATTTGCAATATATTAAATTTCATAAACCAAGCGAACATCAGGTAAATGGTAAATTTTATGATCTAGAAATGCAATTAGTTCATAAAAGCGAAGATGAGCAGTGGTTGATTGCCAGTTTTTTTATTGCTAATAATTGGCAAGAAAACCCAAATTTTCAACAGTTAATCGATTTTCTAAACAGCAAAAACCTTACTACAAATCTTGACCTTAAAAAAAATATTTTATATAATAGTGATAGTTTTTTTTTATGAAGGATCTTTTACCACTCCACCATGCCTAGAAGCAGTAAAATGGTTTGTGTTTAAAAACCCTATTTTTCTTAGCCAAGATCAAATAAATTCAATTATCAAGAACACTATCTTTGTTTCAAACAATGCTCGACCATTACAAAAATTTGAGCCACAAAAATTTTAATTATGCAAACTAACAACTTAATAAATAATATTTCTACCGCTCTTAATCAGCCACAACAACAAGCAATTAGCATCACCGAAGGGCCTTTATTGGTTTTGGCAGGGGCTGGCACAGGCAAAACTAAAGTTCTTACCTCAAGAATTATCAATATTTTAAACTGTGGCTTGGCAAATCCTTACGAAATTTTAGCGGTAACTTTTACTAATAAAGCAGCCAACGAAATGAAGCATCGAATTTCTGCTGAAATTGGCGATTTAGCTAGTGGTTTATGGATTGGCACTTTTCATGCTATTTGTGCAAAAATTTTAAGAAGGCACCCTGATGTTGTAGGTTTAAGCTCTGATTTTATTATAATAGACGATGAAGATCAACTACGTTTAATCAAGCAAATTCTGCTCGATCTAAACATTGATGGTAAGCAATTTCCACCAAAAACTTATTTACAAAAAATTTCTAAAATTAAAGATTTAGTGCAATCAAACATCAATAATAACGATATAAATTTGCCAAAATTACAAGATGTTTATCGGCTTTATCAAAGTAGATTGTTATCTATGAATGCCACCGATTTTGGTAATTTAATTAGTCATAATCTCGATATTTTTGCTAAAGCTCCTGAGGTTTTGCAAAAATATCAGCATCAGTTTCGTTATATTTTAATCGACGAATACCAAGATACTAATAATGCTCAATATCAATGGTTGCTACTGCTTTCTAAGCTCTATAATAATATTTGTTGTGTTGGCGACGATGATCAATCTATTTACAGCTGGCGAGGAGCAAATATTGCTAATATTTTACGATTCGAAAAAGATTTTGTCGATGCCAAAGTGATTCGTCTTGAGCAAAACTATCGCTCTACTTCGGCAATTTTACAAGTTGCAGATGCGGTTATTTCAAAAAATACTCAACGACATGGCAAAACTCTTTGGACCACTCAAAATAAAGGTAATTTAGTAAAGCTTGCTACTTTTTTTGACGATAGACAAGAGGCTCAAAACATTGCTAATTCTGTAAAAAATGCTATTTTACAAAGACAGACAATTGCTAATCAGATAGCAATTTTAGTGAGGGCAGGCTACCAAACCAGACCTTTCGAAGAGGCTTTTATGCAACAAGGTGTGCCTTATCGAGTGATTGGTGGGTTAAAATTTTACGATAGACAAGAAATTCGTGATTGCATTGCTTATTTGAGGTTATCTGCTAATTTAAACGATGATTTGGCTTTATTAAGAGTAATAAACACTCCTAAACGAGGTATTGGCGATGCCACTTTACACTTAATTGCCGAAATTACTAAACAGCAAAAAATTTCAATGTTTAATGCTATAAATTTTTGTTTTACCAATAATTTAATCAAAAATAAAAGTGGTTTGCAAATTTTTATGCAAGTGATTAACAAATATCATCAGCAAATTAATTTAATAAATTTAGCAGAGTTGGCAAAATCTTTATTTAACGAAACTGGTTATTGCCAACATTGGAGGCTTGAAAACAATCTAGAAGCCCAAGGTAGACTCGAAAATATTGAAGAATTTATTAAAAGTTTAGCCGATTTTGCTAGTATTAACGAGTTTTTAGAATATGCATCTTTGGTTGAAGCAAAAGATGAAAAAAACCTACAAGATGCTGTAAATATTATGACTGTTCATGGTTCTAAAGGTTTAGAATTTGATATGGTTTTTTTACCTGGTTTAGAAGAAGGAATTTTTCCAAGTAGTAAAGCTCTCGATAATTTAAGTGGCATTGAAGAAGAGCGTAGATTGCTTTATGTGGCAATTACAAGGGCAAAAAAACATTTACAATTATCTTTAGCAAAAAATCGCTTTATTTTTGGTGGATCGCAACAAACCTCACCATCTCGCTTTTTACAAGATATTCCAAAAACTCAACTCCAATGTCAAGAAGTATCTTTTGGTCAAGTAAAAAATACTAATTTTAATAACACTACATTTAATTATAAAAGCAACAATAAGCCATTGCAATTAGCCAAAAAAGCAGATAATAATTTATGGAAGGTGGGTAAAAAAGTTGAGCATGCTAAATTTGGCATTGGCACTATTATTAAAACAGATGGCAACAAGCTTGAAATTAATTTTCATAATCTTGGCACAAAAACTATTTTACAAGATTTTATAAAACCAATTTAGCAAATGTTATACCTCAAATTTGTCAAATCTGGGATGCGAAAGTTCCATAATTATGCCAATTCCCTATAAAAATTTCCCTATAAAAATTTCCCTATAAAAATTTCATTATTCTAATTATTTTTATATAAAATAAAAAATTACTTGACATTTAAATATTTATTTATTAATATGTGCTATGTAATATTTTTTTATTAATTTTTAATTAAGGTAATTTTATGCCATTAAATCCAAAAAAAACAAGACTAGCAAGACTAGCAGAATTCTTAGGATCACTCTACCCATTTCCAAAGAAAGTCCCAGCAACATCAGTAACAGAAACATCAGTACCAGCAGCAAAATCAGTACCAGCACCAAAATCACCAGTACCAGAAGACAAAAAAAATGTATTTGGTCCTGGTTCTAAAATTGA
>CANEUR010000103.1 GCA_947441875.1 Rickettsiales bacterium
GAAAAATTATCAAAATATTTTTTTGCTAAATTTATTGCTTCAAAAGCTTGATTTTGACAATGAGTTCGACCTAAAAATTTTAGATCATCGCCATTGAGAGACTGAATTCCCAAAGAAAGCCTATTAATACCAATGCTTTTTAGTTGTGAGAATTTTTCTGACTCAACAGAAGTTGGGTTAGCTTCAAGACTAATCTCACAATTTGGTTTCAGTTGCCATAATTTATTTATTTGCTCTAAAATACCAGCAACTAAACTAATTGGCATTAGCGAAGGAGTGCCACCACCAAAAAAAATAGATGAAATTTTCTGTGTTTTATCTATTTTTTGAGCAAAAAAATTTAATTCTGTTTTATAGGCTTCTAAGAACTCTTGATGATTAATATTATTTGAAACATGCGAATTAAAATCACAATAAGGACATTTGCTTTGACAAAAAGGATAATGAATATATATCGCCAAATCTTGCCCATTTAGAGAATGCATCATTTACCAACTAAACCACCCAATTTTTCTTTGCCTAAAATATGCATATGAAAATGCTCTACAGTTTGGAGTGCATCGCTTCCGTTATTAGTAATCAGGCGAAAACCATTTGGACAATACTGATTGGCAATTTCGGCTACTTTTTGTAAAAAATGCACAATTTCTTGCGGTTTTGCCAATTTAACAAAATGAGTATAATTACAATAGGGCTGTTTGGGAATAACCAAAATATGTACCACGGCCTCTGGCTTAATATCGTAAAAAGCAAGCAAATAGTCGTCTTGATAAACTATTTGTGCCGGTATTTCTTGCCGAATTATTTTGGCAAAAATATTATTTTGATTATACTCAAACATATGTTAAAACAATAATTACAAAACTTTGTTGCATCACTAATTTATTTTAATTTTTGCTAGTTTTGAGCACAAATATCAATAAATTTAATAAACAATAAGTTTTTCAATAATTTAAACTAGAGAGTTAGCTTTTTTACGATATTTTGCAGCAATTAATCCAGTTCCAGCAGGAATCAATCGACCAACAATAATATTTTCTTTTAAACCAACCAAATTATCTATTTTTCCTTGTACAGCTGATTCAGTGAGTATTCTGGTAGTTTCTTGAAACGATGCGGCTGAAATAAACGATTTTGTTTGCAACGATGCCTTAGTAATACCAAGTAACACTCTATTAGATTGAGCTGGTTTTAGATTTTTGGACAAAACTTTTTGATTAGTTTGTTCAAAAATATCACTATCAACATATTCACCAAGCAAGAAAGCTGTATCTCCAGGATTAGTAACTTCAACTCGTTTTAACATCATAGATAGAATAACCTCTATGTGTTTATCGTCTATTTTTACACCTTGCATACGATAAACTTTCTGAACTTCATTTACCATATAATTAGTAAATGCTTGCATACCTAAAATTTTCAAAATATCATGAGGAACCAAATTACCATCTATCAACACATCGCCTTTTTTTACTATATCACCATCACCAACAAAGAGATGTTTATTTTTAGAAATTGTATATTCAATTGGTAAAATTTCTGGATTTTCAGAATGTAAAATAATTCTTTTTTTAGCTTTATAATCTTTGCCAAATTCTATTTTACCATCAAATTCTGCCATAATTGCAGCATTTTTGGGCTTTCTTGCTTCAAACAACTCGGCTACCCTTGGTAAACCACCTGTAATATCGCGAGTTTTAGAAGATTCTTTTGGTATTTTAGCAATAATATCGCCAGCTAAAATTTCGTCACCATTTGTAATACCAATAATAGTTCCTACAGAAAGAGCATAATCTTTATTATCAGAAGAATTTTCTATAGAAATTCGAGGCTTTAAATCTTGCTTACTATATTGCTTCCAATCAATAACAATTTTTGTAGAAACGCCTGTGCTTTCTTCAATTTTTTCTCTTAGTGAAATATTTTCAGAAAGATCGTTAAACTTAGCTACACCAAAAACCTCAGAAATTACAGGAATATTATAAGCATCCCACTCGGCTAAATAATCACCTTTTTTAATTATCGAATTATTACCATGACCAATAGTTGCACCATAAGGCAATTTATAACGATGAAGCTCTATATCTTCTAGATCGGTAATAATAATTTCAAAATTTCTTGCCACAACAACAATTTTATTATCACGATTTATAATTGTTGATTTTTCGTTGAATTTAATCTTGCCTTCAGAGATAGCCGAGATAGAAGATTGTTCGGCTCCTCTTTGAGCGGCACCACCAATGTGGAAAGTTCTCATTGTAAGCTGAGTTCCTGGCTCACCAATTGATTGAGCGGCAATAACTCCAACAGCTTCACCAATACCAGCCAAATTACCAGTTGCCAAATCTCTACCATAACATTTTGCACAAACTCCACCTTGAGTTTCGCAAGTAAGAACAGATCGAACAATTAATGATTTAATACCAGATTTATCTATTTCTTCTGCCTGTTCTTCGTTTATCATTTCACCATCAAAAACTATTGTTTTTCCTTTATAAACAATATCTTTAAGCACAACTCTACCTAAACAATTTTCTGCCAAAGAAACTATGGTTCGACCATCTTCTATAACGGCTTCAATTGGCACACCATGGTTAGTATGACAATCATCTTCAGTAATAATACAATCTTGAGAAACATCAACTAATCTACGTGTTAAATAACCAGAATTTGCTGTTTTAAGAGCAGTATCTGCCAAACCTTTTCTGGCGCCATAAGCAGAAATAAAGTATTCCATTACATTTAAACCTTCTTTAAAATTAGAAATAATAGGGGTTTCAATAATTTCACCAGAAGATTTAGCCATCAAACCTCTCATGCCAGCAACTTGCTTAATTTGGTTTTCAGAACCTCTTGCCCCAGAATCAGCCATCATAAAAATAGAGTTAGCATTGTTTGGCACATCAAAAGCAGATATATAAGACATCATTTCTTTTGAGATTTTAGCGGTGCAAGAAGTCCATTCGTCGATTACTTTATTGTATCGTTCGCCAGCAGTAATTAATCCTTCACGGTATTGGTCACCTAGTTTTTTTACTTTATTTAAAGAATCAGAAACATAAGCTTGTTTATTTTTTGGAATAATCATATCATCTTTGCCAATAGAAATACCAGCATTACAAGCATTTTTAAAACCTAAAGACATAATTTTATCGCAGAAAATCACAGTTTCTTTTTGACCACAATAACGATAAACAACATCAATAAGATTAGTTACTGCTTTTTTAGTCATGGTTTTGTTAACAATATTAAATTGTTTTTTCATCATATTTGGTAAGCAGTTATATAAATAAACTCTTCCTGGAGTAGTTTCGATTTTTATCAACTCTCTTTCGCCGTTTTCATTATAAAAAGAATAACGATATAGAATTTTAGTATGCAAAGAGATTATCTTATTAAATAAAGTATGCATTAATTCGCCTTCTTCAGCAATTGGATAAGGTCTAGCAGTATCAAAATCTTTGCCTTGCATTGTAATATAATATAAACCCAAAATAATATCTTGTGACGGAACAATAATTGGTTTACCATTAGCTGGGCTTAAGATATTATTTGTCGACATCATCAAGGCTCTTGCTTCCACTTGGGCCTCTATAGAAAGAGGCACATGAACTGCCATTTGATCGCCGTCAAAATCGGCATTGAAAGCTGAGCAAACAAGAGGATGGAGTTGAATTGCTTTACCTTCAGTAAGAACTGGTTCAAAAGCCTGAATACCAAGCCTATGTAGAGTTGGAGCCCTATTTAATAAAACAGGATGCTCTTTAATTACCTCATCTAATACATCCCAAACTTCTGGTCTTTCTGATTCAACCATTTTTTTAGAAATTTTAATAGAAGAAGATTTTCCATAAAGTTCTAATTTAGAATAAATGAAAGGTTTAAATAATTCGAGAGCCATTTTTTTTGGCAAGCCACATTGATGCAACTTTAATTCTGGACCAACCACAATAACACTTCTACCAGAATAATCAACCCTCTTACCTAAAAGATTTTGTCTGAATCGACCTTGCTTACCTTTTAGCATATCGCTTAACGATTTGAAAGGTTTTTTGTTAGCATTTCGCACAATAGCACCAGATCGACCGTTATCTAATAAAGCATCAACCGATTCTTGCAACATTCTTTTTTCGTTTTTGATAATTATATTTGGAGCAGATAACTCGATGAGTCTTTTTAAACGATTATTACGATTAATCACTCTACGATATAACTCGTTTAAATCAGAAGCTGCAAATCTACCTCCATCAAGCATAACTAAGGGGCGAATATCTGGCGGTATAACTGGCAAAACCGAC
>CANEUR010000104.1 GCA_947441875.1 Rickettsiales bacterium
AGAACCGCTATCAATAAAAGCACCAATATTCACAAAAGATGGCATCAAAACCACTTTTTGCCCAATATAAGCACCTTTTCGCACCACAGCTCCTGGTAAAACACGAAAATTTGCCGATTCAAAATCGGCAGTTTGCCAATCGGAGAATTTTAATGGCACTTTATCATAAAATAAAACATTATCGCCTTGGATAGATTGTTGCTTAGTGAGATAATTTTGATTTAAACGAAAAGAAAGTAAAATTGCTTGCTTCACCCATTGGTTAACTTGCCAACTACCATTATTTTTTTCGGCAACCCTAATTTTACCAAAATCAAGCATCTGGAGAGTTGTTTTAACAGCTTGATTTATTGAATGTAAAGAAGATACATCACTTTGTAAGCCAGATGTAAAAGCTTGATTAATTATTTGTTGTAAAGATTGTGTCATAAAATTAAAGATGTTTCTTTGGCTAAATTTTTATATTGTTGATATAAATTTAAATTATCTAAGTTTTTATAAGCATAGGCAAGTAAAATATAAGCTTGATTGCTTTTTTCAATTTGTAAAAATTTTAACAAATGCGTGCAAGCAAGATTAAAATCAGAATTTTTAAAAGCAACATAGCCTATTGTAAAATCAATAAAAATGCCCGAATTTTTGCTAAAATTTTTAGCAAGTTTTAATTGATTTTGATAAGAATTTTTCTTATGTAAAAAATAGTGCCATTTAATTAAATAATAATTAGGATTTTTTCTAAAAAAACTACACAAATAATTATTTGCAATCGTTTTTAAGCCCAAAGATAAATAGCTTTTAATAATTATTTTTTCGGCTAAAAATAAGTTTGGAAATATTGCTAAAGCTTGTTTTGCCATGGCAATTGCTAAAAAATTTTGCTTCTTTTTAAAATATTGCCAAGATTGCTGGGTTTTTATTTTAGCAATTTCGGAATTAAGCATTAAATTATTTTTAATAATAAACGATTTTTTTTGATTAATTAAATTTTGCAAAGGTTGCAACATATTATTTTGCTGATAAATATCGATTAAAATTTTTATAGTTGGTAAATGAAAAGGTTGTATTTGTAAAATTTGATTAGCAAAAATAATTGCCGAAGCTTGATGATTTTGTTGTAAATAATTTTTTAATTTACTAAAAATTAGCAAAACTTTTGCAGAATCGTTATTATTAGAGAGATTTTTTAAACTTTTTTCAGCCAAAGAAAAATCTTGATTTAACAAAGCTATATTTGCTTGCAAAACTAAATTAAGATCTTGATTTTTAATATGAAAGTTAAAATCTTGGTAATGGAATTTAGCCAAATCGGAATTTTGATTTTGTAAAGCCAATAAAATATTAGTAAGACTTTCATAGCCTTTTAACTGTCTTTTTAAGCTCTGCTCAATTTTTGTGGTATAGGTTTTTTTAAAAAAAGTTTTTAATAAAAAAGGAAATTTAATAGAAAGTAACCTAAGCAATAAATGAAACAGAAAAGTAAAAAAGAAAAAAGAAAGAATAAGAATTAACAACACCGTAAAAACATCGGTGCTTATTTGATAATCGAACCAATCAATAATTAAAGTGCCGTTATCATCAAGAATAGCACTAAAAAAAACACTAAGCGAGGCTGTAACAATAAAATACCAAAATACTTTTAACATTTTTAGATTAAATTTTTAATAATTCTCATAATTTCAAGATCGGCTTTTTCTATTTGTTGAATTGCTGTTAAATTATAATAAAAATTTGTTATTTCTTGATTTTCTGGCTGATTTAAAGGTAAAAATATTTGTAAAGCCAAAGTATAATTTTGTTGTTTCATAGCTAATTCTAGTTGATTTATTTTATAATCAATGCTATTTTCTGGGGCATTTTTTATTCTGCGAAAAGTAATAAATTTTGCTATATTTATTTTGATTTTATCAAAAAAATTTGGCTCAATATTGTTTTGATGTAACATTTTAAAATGAGGAATAATTTTTTGAAAATTAAGTATTAATAAGTTTGGGTTAATAAAATTTGGTAGAGCAGATTTAATAATATCAATATTGCCTTGTAAATCGGGGGTTTCAGCAAGAAGTAACTCTAAAGTGGTTATGTGTTGCAAAATGTCTTGATAAGAAACATTGTTGCTATTAAAAATTTTTTGATGCAATTCAAAATAACTGATAGCTATTTTTGAGATTTGCTGGCGGTTTTGATATTTTATCAATTCTTGGTTGAGATCGTTGATTTTATTGTAAAGATCTTGAATTTGCACCTGATTTTTTACCAATAACTGATAAATAAATTCTGGACCTTTTTCTTTAATTTCTGCAAAGTTTAGTTCATCGAGATTAACATTTTTATGAGCATCTTCAGATAAAAAGAATAGATCTTCTTCTTGGGTTGTTTTGTGTGTTTTTGAGTTTTTACTTTGTAAGAAAAAATTATAGGCAAAATAAATAAAAACTACAATAACTATTGCTACAATAATATTTTTAAAAAAAGCAATGAGTAATAGTTTTTTATTAGGCTTTACTGATTTTGGCTCTAAAGACATATTTTTTATAATCTAAAAGTTAAACCCCCTATCAAATATAATTTAGAATATAACTAATTATAATTTATGATGGAATAGTTCTGATAATAAATATTATTGTTAATCAATTTATCTTGCAAGATTTTATTGTATATTGAGGCAAAAAAATAATCTATAAAAACCATTACATCGTTAATTATATTTTACAAGAAAAAATTAATAATTAGAACATAAGACAAAATACCAGCAAGAAGCCCAGATAAGATATCGTCAAGCATTACACCAAAACTATTTTTCAGATTTTTGTCGCACCAACCAATAATTGAAGGTTTGGTAATATCGAACAAGCGAAATAAACAAAAAGATAATGAAATGGCAATAACAAACGATGCTAAATAAGATGCTTCAATATTAAAATTTATAGCTTGTATCGCAATTTGCAAAGCAATAATTACCCCAACAACTTCATCGATAACAATAGATTTATGATCTATCTCTTTTACTTGTGAACCATAATTTTTAATAGCATCAAGAGCATAAATAGTAACAACCAAAACAAAAGCTATCCAAAACCAATTAGCTTTATAAAGAGCACTAGAATCATTGATGTTGAGTAATTTATGAATTATTAGCCAAAACAATAAACCAGCTAAACTACCAAAAGTTCCAGGGGCTTTTTTGATAGTTCCAACACCAAAAAAAGTCGTGAAAATTTTGCTGTAACTCATAAATTTTAAGTATTCATTGATCTAAAGAAATCTTCGTTAGATTTGGTATTTTGAATTTTTTCAATTAAAAACTCCATTGCATCTAGCGAACTCATTGGATTGACAATTCTTCTTAGCATCCAGATTTTAGATAAATTAGCTCTATCGGTAAGAAGTTCTTCTTTTCTGGTGCCAGATTTAGTAATGTCGATAGCAGGGAAAATGCGTTTATCAGAAATTTTACGATCAAGCACAATTTCGGCATTGCCAGTTCCTTTAAATTCTTCAAAAATAACCTCGTCCATTCTAGAGCCAGTATCAATAAGAGCGGTAGCAATGATAGTGAGCGAACCTCCTTCTTCAATGTTGCGTGCAGAACCAAAAAATCTTTTTGGTTTTTGTAAAGCATTAGCATCAACGCCACCAGTAAGAACTTTGCCCGATGAAGGAATAACCGTATTGTAAGCCCTAGCTAATCTGGTGATGTTATCAAGTAAAATAACTACATCTTTCTTTGCCTCAACTAATCTTCTTGCTTTTTCAATAACCATTTCGGCCAACTGCACATGCCGAGAGGCTGGCTCATCAAATGTTGAGCTAATTACTTCGCCTTTAACATTACGTATCATATCGGTTACTTCTTCTGGTCTTTCATCGATAAGCAAAACCAACAAAATAATTTCAGGATGGTTATCGGTAATGGCATGAGCAATATTTTGCATTAAAGAAGTTTTGCCAGTTCTTGGCGGAGCAACAATTAAGGCTCTTTGACCTTTGCCAAGAGGAGTTACCATATCGATAATTCGGGTACTAAGATCGCTGCTTGGCTTAGAGCTATCGCACTCAAGTTTGATTTTATTTTGTGGATATAGCGGAGTGAGATCGTCAAAAAGAGGACGTGATCGCATTTTTTCGGGAGATTGATAATTGGCAGAATTTACTCTTAATAAAGCAAAATATCTTTCGCCTTTTTTAGGAGCCCGAATATGCCCTGTGATTGTATCGCCAGTGCGTAAAGCGAATCTTTTAATTTGACTAGGTGAAACATAAATGTCGTCGGCACCA
>CANEUR010000105.1 GCA_947441875.1 Rickettsiales bacterium
AAAAACTCCTTCAAAAACTCCTGAAATTACAATAACTATAGAAAATGGTGCCAAATTATACAAGAAAGATGGTATATTATACCGCAAAGATTATCTAGAAAAAGAAAATGGAATAACTAAATGCTGTATAATTGAAGAGGGTACTTTTAACGAAAGATCACAATTAATCGATGGAACAATATTTATCAAACAACCTACCACAGAAATTGATGAAAAATTTGATACAAAATCTAATGAAAAAATTGATAAAAAAGATGCTTTAATGATAGGAAAGATATATCGCATGCAAATAAATGACTGTAGCATTCCTATATATGAAGAGGGTACTTTTAACGAAAGATCAGCATTAACCAAAGGAAAAAGAACGTTTTTGATTCAACAAAATGCTACAGCGATACATGAAGTCGGTCAAAATCAAACAAAATTAACCTTTATAAATAGAATAGCAGAATGTGTTTTTGAGACCAATGCTCAAATTCAAACAGAAGAAAAGGTTCAAACATTACCAGAAGTAGAACCTTTCACGGAAGGTGTAATTACATATAAAATAAAAGGAGATGTGAATATAGAATTCTCATTAAAGATAGAAAACAAAAAAATTACATCTATATCCCTTGTCGAAACAAATGATCCTGTTAAAGAAGATTGCTCTTGGGTTACAAGAACATCATCGTTGAATTTTGAAACCAACAACAATTTTGCAATTTATAAAAACAAAGACGGTACACATCATAAATTTTTTTTTGGGAAGTTTAAAGATTATATAAAATTACAAGACTCAGAACTTGGTTCCAAAACCACTACCTTACTGAATGCTAATAATAAAATCGCAATTACAATAGAAGGGTTACGAAAAACATTAGATGATTTAAGATCAAAAAACATGTCAACAAAAAGATTAATGCCAAGTAAAAAAGATACAGTAAAACCACAAGAAACAACAGATGAAAGAAGTATTGAGGATTTAGCAAGAGAAATTGAAGGAGCTGATTTTGTTGAAAAAGCCTTAAAAGAACGTAAAGAAAAAATGATAACTTCTGGTTCGAATTCAAAAGTTACAGAATACTCGCCAAAATCAGAAGTTACAGAATACTCGCCAGAAGATCAAGAAGATGAAGATAAAAATAAAAATTCAGATGAGATACTAAGAAATTATTATGATAAAAAAAGAAAACAAAAAGAAAATCAACAATCATCACCACCAAAACAAAGAACATATAAACCACGTTTTTCCAAAAGACTAACTGAAACTGTTATGCCACAAATATACAAAGCTCCAGATCATCAAATTGCATCATCTACAGAGCCAGAAACTGAAACTGCATTATCATCAACAACAGTATCATCGTCGCCAGAACTTGTCCCTAACTCATCTCCTTCCTTACCTAAAGCTCTTAATTTTTATGAAAAATTTGAAGAAAGTTTCTTAACCGAAGTTCTGCATGCTGTAGCATTTATTTTAAAAGATGATAATCAAACAGATAATCATTATAATAATTCAAAAAGAGATTATTATTACAATTTATTGTTTAGCATAACCGATTCTTCTCGTGATAATCCAATTAGTTTAGATGATTTATGTGCAGGATTATTTCTTGACCCAGAACAAACTACAAACCTTGGTGATAGAATAAAAAACAGAAGTCAACAACTATATTCAGAAGGAATAACATCTTTTGCTCTAGAAAGAACTGTGCAAATGGCATTACAAAGCTCTTATAATCAAGCTATAAAAGCTTGTATGGTATTTATAGTGGCTATACCTGTCAATAGTCAGCAACCTTTAGAAGAACAAGGGCGCAATTTGGGAGCGAGGGTATAAAAATAATAAAAATATTAAAAACATTTCGAAAATCAATTTACTTGTAATAGCTTGCATTTAATCTGGCAGTATGTAAAATTGTGAACTAAATAATAAACAAAATTTACAGGATGTCAACATTAACACAAAAAATAATAAAACCAAAATTAGATCTTTTAGAACTGGCAAAACAACTTGGCAATGTATCGCAAGCTTCTAAAATTATATGATACAGTCGAAATACATTCTATCGATTTCAAGAGCTTTGTCAATCTGGTGGAGAGGAGGCTTTACAAGAAATTAGGTGTAAAAAACCAATCATGAAAATAGAGTTCCAGATTACATTGAAAAATCTATAATAGAAATCGCAATTGATTTTCCAGCTTACGCACAACAAAGAGTCGCAAAACACCCTAAGACAAAAAGGAATTATGATTATCTCCTGTTGGGGCAAAACCAATCATATCTCATAATGCAACATTTATGCTTCATCTTTTTGATCTAAAATTTAAGTAAAAAACCCTTTGTATATAGTGATACATAAATGTTTTTTACTTAAAGAGAATGTTGTTAAGAGAGTTTGCTAGTTTATTGCATTCTGGAGTGGGATTGGTATTATAGTATCATGATTTTGTTAATGAAAAGGACATTTTTGGATAGCTTGATTTTGGACTAAGCCATATATTTAAAAAATCTTTAGCAAATTGTAAATCGTTAATTTCAGAAATTTTTTGTTGTTCAAGAAAAATTTGTAAAACACCATTTGGCATAAAAATTGCTGTTTTATTTTGATTTTTTTTAACATCAACAAATAATTTATTAATATAGCCTTGATATTTTTGCATTTGTTCTTTATTAAGTTGATTTACTTTCTGCATTTCGGTAGCAGTTTTTTTAGCCAATTGTAAGGCAGAAAAATTTTTGTGATAAGTAATACTTAACGCTAGTGGTTGATTATAATTAAATTGACCATTTTCACTCCATAATTCTATGTGATAAATGCTTAAACCAAAAACTTTTAAACAATGAGAGCCAACCATTTTGGCTTGCGGAATATTTTGCTTAATAATAATATTTTGAGCAACCGCCACATTAACAAAAAAAATTGCGATAAAAACTAAAAATCTAAAAATAAATTTCATTCTCTTGCTTGTTTTAAAATTTTTTGCATTTTCTGTACTACATAAGGAAGACCATAAAATATAGATTCGCCAATAATAAAATGCCCAATATTTAATTCGGTAATTTCTTTGATTTTCGCAACTTCAAAAGCGGTTTGATAATTTAAGCCATGCCCAGCATGACAAGATAAACCAAGTTTTTTAACAAAATTTGCTGAAATCACCAACTTTTGATATAGGTCATTTGCTTTGTGCGAGCCAAAATTATGGCAAAATTCACCAGTATGTAATTCGATAATATTTGCGCCAATATTTTTAGCAATTTCAATGTGTTGTAAGTTGGCATTTAAAAACAAAGAAACTAAGATATTATGCTGTTGTAAAGCTATAATAAATTCGGCTAGTTTTTGTTGATTTTGGGCGATATCAAGACCACCTTCAGTGGTAATTTCGTGTCGTTTTTCTGGTACCAAACAAACACTATGAGGCTTAGTTTTAATGGCTATAGCAAGCATTTCATTTGTAGGAGCCATTTCAAGATTAATAGGTAAATTGATTTTTTGTTTAATTTCAAAAAGATCATGATCTTTAATGTGTCTTCTATCTTCACGCAGATGTAATGTAATGCCATCGGCTCCAGCATTTTGGGCAATTACCGCCGACTCAACTACACAAGGATGATTTCCTCCCCGGGCATTTCGAATTGTGGCAACATGATCAATATTTACTCCAAGAAGAATTTTCATAGCGGTAATTTATCTAGTTTTAAATTTTCAAAATTATCAATATTTTTCATCCAGTTTTCATTAACCTTTACAAATAAAAATAAATGAACTCTAGTTTTAACAAGATTAGCAATTTCTTGCTTAGCCAACATGCCAATTTTTTTAATCATCTCACCATTTTTACCCAAAATAATAGTTTTTTGATTATTTTTACTTACTAAAATTGTTTGATATATTTTTACTGACTTATCAAGTATCTGATAAGAATCGGTTAAAACATTTAACTGGTAAGGTATTTCTTGATTTAGGTGTAAAAATAGTTGCTCTCTAGTAATTTCGCTAGCTAAAAAGCGATAAGAAGCAGTTGTGATTTCATTTTGTTGATATAACCAACCAAAATGTTTGCATTGTGTAAATAAAAAAGTTTTTAATTGTTCAATTCCATCATTTTGTAAGGCAGAAATTGGAATAATATCTTCAAGACCAACATTTTGCAAATCGGCAATTATTTGCAGTAATTTATGTTTTTTGACCAAATCTATTTTGTTTAATAATAC
>CANEUR010000106.1 GCA_947441875.1 Rickettsiales bacterium
ATCGAAATCGATAATTGCTATTGTTAATAAATCTGGTTTATGGGGGAGATCTAGCTCTTTTATTAATTCTAAGTATTTTTTTAGATTTTTTGCATTAATAACTTCTGTTTTTTTTGCTATTTTATTAATTGTTGTATTTTTTTCATAATAAGGAGTATTGGCCCTTAAAACCAAAAAATGAGCGAAACCAACATTTACTCTTCTAATATTAGCACATTCTCCAAGTAAATTTTCAAAATAATTATTCGAATTTTGTTTGTAATTAGAAGTAACAAATTTAAAACTTATAGTGCATATTGTTTTTTCTTCTTTTGTTATGGCGATATCAAGAGTTTTTTGATAATATTTGCCAAGTAATTTTATTTCTTTTCCGTAACCAAGAGAATGAATTTTAAAAGTATCGTCAAGATTATTGATGATTATTTTTGCTAACCAAGAATGAATAGGAATAAGTTTTTTATTACTTCTTGCTCCAAATTGCTGATACTGCTCAAAAGAATCTTGCAAAGCTTGCAAGAATTGTTGCTCTGTATTCATTTTTATAAACTACACAAGAATTGATTGTAATTATTTGGCATAATTAAATAAATTTTTTTCTTCAAAAATTTCAATTACTTCTAAAATAGTGTATTGTCTCTTAATTTTTCTGGAATTTTTTTCTAAAAAAGTTTCAATTTTCATCTTAATTTTTAGTTTTTCATTACCGCCTAATTTGATTATATTTTGAGTGTATTTATTAAAAAAATCTTTATCTTCCATTTTACATTTTATTTTTCCATCATTTTCTTCAAATTCCCAAAAACAATCTTTTTTTGAGGTTGGAGTTAATAATTGATAGATATCAATACTTTCACGAGTATTCTGCAAATCTTTTTCTTCATCTTCCATTACCTCAGGTAAAAACTCTTCTTCATTTGCCATAGACGAGTTTATTTTTATTTTTTTTTCAGTTTGACTAGGTTTATAAAAAACATTATCACCAGTTTTTTTAACCCCTTTTGAAAAATGTTGAATTGCCTTGGTGAGTCTTGATCGATCTAGATAATAACCTTTTAATTCATTATTTATTCCGCTATTATTTAGTTCTTTCGTTATAGCTTCTTCAATTTCTTTTAATTTTTCTTTGTTTTCAGTTGATTTATTTTGAATTGTTATAAATACATCCCTTACTTTTTTTAAAATAATTGGAATAAAAGAAGAAAGATCTCCAGTTGCAATTGTTAAAGAAGAGGCTGCTAAAAGCTCTACCGCCTCTTCATCATTTTTTTTTGTTTTTTTAACTTCGTCTTTTAATTTAAACTCAATAGAACCAGCCTCTAAACTTTCTATATAAGAAACAACTTTTATCGATGTATCAATTCCGCCTGCTACAACATTATTTATTTCTTCTAATGCTGATAAACATTCTTGCATTCCTTTGGCAAATTCATCAACTGAAATTTGCTCTTTTTTTGGTATATCAAATATTATGCTATATGTAAGATCTTGTTTTTTATGCATCATTTATGCTTGTTAAAATTAACTCAATATTTTTAATTATTATTTGACTATATTAGATAAAATATTATTTTAATTGTCAATATTTAAAATGAATAAATTTTGAAGTTTTTTTATTACTTCTTGCCCTAAACTGTTGCTCTGTGTTCATTTTTATAAACTACACAAGAGTAGCAAGTTTATTAGCAATGGCATCAATAAATTGCTCGGTGTAAAGATAATGTTTGCCATGCTCCACCGCATTGCCATAAACTGCCACCGCCAAATCTTTGGTAAAAATACCAGATTCGATGGTTTGCAGGCAAGCCAGCTCTAGTTTGCAGGCAAAATTAGCAAGCTCTTGGTGATCATCTAGTTTAGCTCTAAACAATAAGCCTTTTGTCCAGGCAAATATTGAGGCGATGGGATTGGTTGAGGTTGGTTTACCTTGCAAATGCTCAATAAAATGCCTAGTTACCGTGCCGTGAGCGGCCTCGGTTTCGGCTATTTTGCCACAAGGTGTTGTTAAGATAGATGTCATAAGGCCAAGAGAACCAAAGCCCTGTGCCAAAGAATCAGATTGTACATCGCCGTCGTAGTTTTTGCAGGCCCAAATAAAGCCACCAGCAGATTTCATAGCAAAGGCCACCATATCGTCTATCAAACGGTGCTCGTAAGTGAGATTTTGTTCTTTAAATTGAGAAGCAAAATTTTTTTCATAAACTTCGGCAAAAATATCTTTAAACAAGCCGTCGTATTGCTTTAAAATGGTATTTTTAGTAGAAAGATAAAGTGGTAGATTTTTTTGCAAAGCCATATTAAAGCATGAGTTGGCAAAGCCAAAAATAGAATCGGTAGTATTAAACATTGCCATCACTACTCCGCCGTTTTGGTTAAAAGAGTAAATATTTTGTTCAGAAGAATTGCCATTTTCATCGGTAATAACAAGTTTAGCAGTGCTTTTTTGAGTGATTTTTATTTCGGTTGCTCGGTATTGGTCGCCAAAGCCGTGTCTGCCGATGATAATTGGTTTTTGCCAAGTAGAAACCAGTCTTGGCACATTGTTGCAAATGATTGGCTCACGAAAAACCGTGCCATCAAGAATGTTGCGTATGGTGCCGTTAGGTGATTTATAAATTTGTTTAAGGTTAAATTGTTTTTTTCGAGCTTCATCGGGGGTGATGGTGGCACATTTAATGCCGACTCCGTTTTGCTTGATGGCATTAGCAGAATCGATGGTGATTTGATCGTTGGTTTTGTCGCGGTTTTCTATGCCTAAATCGAAGTATTTGATATTTAAATTTAGATGCTTGAAAATTAATTTTTCTTTAATGAGTTGCCAAATTATTTTAGCCATTTCGTCGCCGTCAATTTCTACTATCGGTTGAGTTACATTGATTTTTTTCATAAATTTAGGTTAAGAGTTTATGTTTAAGTTCAGAAGAAATATTGGGCAAAACTTGGTTAATTTCTTGCATTTCAAGCATATTGCCGTTACAGTGTAAAACCACATCGCAACCAGCTTGTAAAGCAGAAATAGCATTATTGCCAACACTATTTTGTAGTGCCTTCATGGAAAGATCGTCGGTGATTAAAATATTGTTAAAGCCAATTTTTTTCCTGATAATATTAATTACTTTGCTAGAAACAGTGCCACAATTTTGAGCATCGAGTTGCGAATATAAAATATGAGCAGTCATAGCCAGTTTTTGCTGATTTAGGGCAACAAAAGGTAAAAAATCGGTAGTTTGTAATTCTGATAAACTAGCATTAACCACTGGTAACTCAAGATGGCTATCAGATGTTGCTCTGCCGTGCCCTGGAATGTGTTTTATTAATGGCAAAACATTAGCCTGCAACAAGCCATTACAGGCAGATTGAGCTAAATCACTTACTTGCTCTGGATTTTCACCAAAAGATCGGTTACCAATAATTTGATGAGTATATTGTGTTAAAATATCAAGCACTGGAGCACAATTAACGTTAATGCCCAGCTCTTTTAAATTAAGCCCAATTTGATAAAAATTTTCTTGAGTTGCTTGCAAAGCAAGTTGTTGATTTTGTTGATAAAGGCAGGCAAAATAATTAGCCGAAGGAAATTGCGGCCATTCTGGAGAGTTAAGCCTAGACACTCTACCACCTTCCTGATCGATTAAAATTAGCGGATCGCCTTGTAAAACTTGCTTTAATTGCGAGGTGAGTTGCTTAACTTGATTTTTATTTTTAATATTTCTGGCAAATAAAATGAAACCAAGACAACCATTTTGTTGAAAAAATTGATACTCTTCGTGGGTAAGAGTTTCGCCAGAAATGCCATAAATTACTGGTTTTGTTGCTAGAGGATTATTAGCTAAATTAGCAAGCAACATTTATAAAACTCCTTTGGTTGAGTTGATGGTGTTATTTTGTAAAAATATAGCTTGTTTTAAGGCTTTTGCCACCGCTTTAAAAATTGATTCGGCGATATGATGATTATTAATACCGTAAAGATTAGCTATATGCAAGTTACAACCAATAGCATTGGCAAAAGCAATAAAAAATTCACGCAACATTTCGGTGTGAGTATCGCCAATTTTAGCCACCGTAAAATTACAATCAAACACAATATATGGTCTGCCTGATAAATCGATTACACAACGACTTAATGCTTCATCAAGTGGCACATAAGAAAAACCAAACCGAGCAATACCA